>CAYXOS010000157.1:0-6379 GCA_964467115.1 uncultured Sedimenticola sp. | reverse complement strand
GAAATGGGTATTGATGATCCTGTCCGAGTCTGTGCCTATGGTTATTGAACGACTGATTCCTTCAAGCTTGGAATTCACAATAGTGAGCACACCGGACACATTCCAAACCGCATTTGCACTACAGGGTCCATTGGGGCAGGTTGCCTTGACGTAAACCCTGAACAGCCGCAGGTTCGCCCCATTGTCTTGTATTGCGGTGCTGTCGGAGCAGCCTTCTACTTCGACCTGGGTGCGATTGATTTCAATATTGCCTGCTCCCCGTGCCCAAAATCCAAAACAGAGTATAGAAGGCTTGTCAGGAGCCCAAATATTGGTAGCTGCAATATTCAGGTCGTTATAGGTGGCATCTACACCATTATTGATGATGCCATAGTTCCTGTCATTGCCATTCACCAAGATGCTCACATTGTTGACACGAAAACCTGCCCCATCGTTGTAAATCGCTGATGAGTGATCTCCGGACGCAGTGGCAAGAAAAACAAGATTACTAACAGCAAGATTTCGCAATTCAGCATCTGCAGCCCCTCTGATTACAGCACTTGTCCCATCCCAGGTCGACCCCTTTACGAATCCACGAATGATCGTTGAACCGACCCCCATACCAATGACATCCACTTTTTCATGCATGACTATTTGTTGATCAGTGTCTAGATCATAAGTACCAGGCGCAATCATCAAAGTACATCTGGCGCTGACAGGCACGATGACATCACCGAGTGCGCACCAGTCTGCCAGATGATTCATGGCATCAACTGGGTTGGTGTAGTAGTCATCGTATTCAACATCACTACCAACAGGCACTACCCATGTCATGTTCGCGGGTAACGGTGGCAAGGCAGCTGTGGACTGGACGCTGCCATCCAAAAACCGGATACCATCGGGGATGATGCCAAGCCCGGTACCGGCAGGCGGGGCAGCACCGGAAACCGATGGGAAGAGCCAAAGACTTCCCAGAAACACACATAAAAGAAAACGTGACATGATGATGCCTCTTAGTGCTTCCTTACCCTGTCGCCATCGTAATCCGTGATCCAAACATTGGCGCCATCGAAGACGGTATCTACAGGACTATAGCCCAGCGGGAAAGTACCGACATTGGACAGGTCACGGGTACGGAACAACGTCACGCTTTGTCCTCCGTAGTTGCTTACCCATACCAAGTTACCATCGAATACCAGATCTTGCGGCTGATCGCCTACATTGAATTCACCCAGATTCACTCGACCGGGACCTGCCACAGTGACAGTATCCTCCGCATTATTGGTAATCCACATATTGGTTCCATCGAATGCCAGCGCCCATGCTCCTGCTTTACTTAGATTAAAGAAAACAGCACCCATAATGGGGTTTGATACGGGTAACACTGCAACTGAAGCACCACCTGTTGTGGCCCACATACTGGTTCCATCGAAGGCCATTTCGAGTACTCGGCTACTGGGTGAACCCGCGATATTGTATTTTTGCTGTCCCGAAGCTACTTCGATCACTCGGATACTGCCATCGCTACTTGATACCCACATGTTCTTGCCATCAAATGCAATTGCTCCTGGGCCTGGAATAGAACCACTCAAAGTAAAAGACAGGAAATCATTGGCACGCACCATGCGTACCTCATTCGCTCCTTGGCAGGAAACCCACATATACTCTCCATCGTAGGCTAACCCAGCAATACCTGCGCATACGGTGGGAAACGTAAAGGTGGTAATGGCTTTACCGTCGTAGGCACGCCAAATGCTTATCTTGTCATTTCCCACATTGGCCACCCAGATATTCTCACCATCAAACGAAATAGCTCCTGGGTGCGTTCCGTTACCAGGAAAAATACCCCGTCCCGTATGATTGATGTCATACCAGCGCAACAAGGCAACTCGTTCAGGATTCAAACTTGCATTGCCACTTTGATTGTCCACATAGCTCTTGGTTGCCACATCCTGGACAGAAACTGGGTCTGCAACATTTGTGATACGATGGTTTACGACATTCAAATCACCATTAATGGTTCCATTTCCCTGAACATTCAATGAACCACTCAGCACCTGACCACTGAAAAAAGCAACCAACATGGCAAGTGACGTCACGCTGAACAATTTGGTACAGACTTTCATAACAAGCTCCTTAAGTTCATATATGTTTATTTCTAAGCATGTGAATTACCGGTGGATAAGTATTCAGAGAATCCTTTTTCCATACGGTTTCTACTGTTTATTGTAGTCATGGACTTGCTTTGCGAGTATGAAGATTCCATAACGATTTGGTGATGAAGAGCCATCTATTTGTGAAAAAAACATCATGATTGGCAGAGTTTATGAACTGAGTATGTAACTTTGTAAATAATCGTTATGAACTAAGTATCAGGATACAAGGGAATATTTGTTAAAATACGGGATGACCTCTGCATGAGACCCAGTGGCCTGAGCTGGCTCAGCAGGAGAAAGTATGGTAGGAGCGCCTGAGTTATGGTTAGTTGATTTAGGAGATGCCTGAGCGAGGCCGTTGACCATCAGGCCAATGCGGTTGTCAGTCAGTTGGTGGTGTACGGATAAGTATAAGTGTATATTTTAGGGGTATTTCCAGTGTTTGTGGCTAAGAGGGCTGCATCTAAAGGGAGAAAGAGCAAGATGAAGTTCGTGGATTGTCTTGTGTGTGTAGATGCTAATCATTCGGTCATCTCTAATAATGTCATTCCGGCGCAGGCCGGAATCTATAACGCATTAATTAATAGAGGTGCTCTTTATACAAGATAGTTAAATGCTTATCAAATATCGGTAGTTCCATGGTAGAAATGAATATAAATAATAAAGGATATGTATTTATGAAAAAAATAGTTTTGTTATTTGTGTTGTGGTGCAGTATGTCCGTGCAGGAAGTTATGGCGAGTAACGGTGATTTTTATATGGACGTTGGTGAGTTCATTGGTTCCTTAAGTCACAGTAATAATAGGGTGGTGGTAAGTAAGAAGTCTGTTTCAGCTGCTATTATAATGAACTATCTTCATTCTTCGATGTACGCGATAACTAAGTATAATGATAGGGTGGTTTTGGATCAACAGTATGAGGATATTATAAATAATATAAATATAAGAAAAATAGAGGATGAAGAGGTTGTAAGCTTAATTACTCATTTGATGGATACATTGTCGCAGTTTTCACTGTCAGACAGAGAAAGAAAATTTTTAAGAGATGAATATGAAAAAAATATAGAGAATGCGCTAATAGAGTCATTTTACCGGGTGTCTAGAAATAAAAAGAGCGCTAATAATAGTAAGAATTTAGTTATTGATAAAATCTTGTCGATGGCTACAGGGGGTGGTATTTCAATAGCAGTATCATCAGCTATTAATTATGGAAATGTTTATTTTGATTACAGGCATAGGAGGAACGAGTATAAAAGAAAATTGGACAAGACTATATGGAGTTTGGATAGGAGGGCTGTAGAAGGTATAAATGAGATAAGAAAAGATTTCTTTGTCTCTTACTGGAAGATCATGAATAAATATGATATTCCTGACGGCTGGAGGATTACCGAGAAGCAGCTTGGAGTATTGTATGAAGCGACTTCTGAAATAAATGCAGAAAAAAGATATAGAAAGTTGAAAAGGATGAAGAAGCACTTTGATATGTTTCCTCTGTATTGGGTTTTTATGGCTTCATCCGCAAAGGACGTGGGGAATGTAGAAGATTTACGTGATGCTATTCTGCATTATGAAGAGCTTGATATTGGTTTGCTGCGTTCAAATGTATATACAGGTATGATGTTAGAGTTTAAAACTACTTTATATGATGTAAAGAATGAAAAGAAGGAGTTGCGTAGAATTTTAAATAGAATAATGACAATAAATGGAGATGACCATAATAGAAAGATGTTTGTCGCGTTAAAGTATGCCCAGATAGGAGACGTGAGGAAAGCAGTAAGTATTATAAACGAAAATATTGATGACGGTAAGTTTGTTTCCGCTAGCTTGAGAGTAAAGGCGGAAATAGCATCAATGGGTGGCTTTGCGGATGAATATGAAAAAGCAATACATGATATGATTTCACGGCATTGGCTTTCTGTTTACGATTATTTTCATTTTGTAGGCGTTCGTTACTCCTCTAGAATAAATGGGATAATTACAAATGGAATTAAAGCTGTGGATATGAGGTTAAGTAGATCACTGTATGGAGATGATGATATAGAAGTAAAGATTAACAATGTGTCGTTGTTTGGTAATATAGGAATAAATAAGTTTAGGTTAAATATTGGAGGTGATTATTATTCTCCAAGTGATTTAGAAAAAGATGAAAATGGAATTAAATTAGTATTTGAGTCAGTGGTGAATAGACAAGACTTATTGGATGGGAGGTATTCCTGGGCTGATTTGTATATTACGCCAAATAGAAAAGATATTGTTATGCGCTACGCAATAATTCCTGAAGAGACGGGTGGTAAAGGAAAGGAATCAACTCATGATGAAGCTTGGTTGTATGGGGGTAGTATTGGTATTAAAGTGGCTGAATCAATGGACTCCATTCAGCAGGGGTATTCAGATATGAGTTATAAATTACAAGCTGGAGTTGGCTTTAATTTAAAGAGGGTTCGCATCGGTACGCAATGTTTTGTTCCCCCAGGGACATTTGATAATAGCGATGATTTTATGTGTAAGACAATTATTAATCTTAGGCGTCCATGAAATAGGAAAAAGAGCCGGCTATTAGCTGTAACTCCAATCCACCCGCTTTTAGGCAGTTATCGTTCACGTGAATGCTGATTAAATTTCTCAAAAAGATTGAGGTCTGGCTTGTGGGTAATGAGATTATCATGGCTCTTCTTTACGTAAATGCCAAGCGTGAATAGATAGAGATGCGTTTTGTCGAACAACTAATGATTCGGTGCAGAGCGTGTTACCTGATGCCAAAAAGTCTAGGTGAGAGGCTAGTTTCAGGTTGAGTCACTCTGGAAATAGAAAGAGTCTTTGTGTAATCTTGATTCTGGGAGGAGGATTGACTTCCCAATAATCAACTTAGGAGAAAATAATATGATGTTCAAGAAATTGATTCCTTTATGCGTTGCTTTGGCGCTCGGTGCGGTCAGTGTTGCCAGTATGGCGGGGGATGGCTGTTATATTTGTAAATCCAGCAGCAAGGATGGTATCCAGCAGTGTAAATATCACAGCAGCGATACTCAGAGTCAGCGCAAGAAGTGCAAGAAAGCAGGATGTGATATTGGTGGTACGGCGAGTTGTTCCAGTGCTTCCAATGTGAAGGTGATTGATCCGAATTGATGTTTGTTGGAGGCGTCAGATGCTTTTAATCTGACGCCTCCAATCATTGCTTAGTCGTATTCTTCTGCGCGTCGGGCATCACCTTTTACTTTCTCTGTGGGATAGCGTTCTTCGTTGATGGTGATCTTTTGCCAGGCAGCATCCAGCAGGTTGATATCCAGCCGCTCCGAAAGTCTCACCAGATAGATGAAGATATCTGCCATTTCCAAAGCGACGGCTTCTTTCTTGTCTGCATCCAGGTTTTCACATTGTTCTTCCGTCAGCCACTGAAAGTGCTCCAGCAATTCGCCAGTTTCTGCCGCCAATGCCATGCTCAGGTTCTTCGGGGAATGAAATTGTTCCCAATCCCGTTCCTGGGCGAAGCCTAGCAGGCGGTCACTGAGTTCACGCAAGGATTCGCTCACCAGTTCTCTCCCAGCAGTTCAAAATGTGCTTGTGGATGCAAGCAGGCAGGACAAACGTCGGGGGCTTCCGTGCCTTCGTGCAGATAACCACAGTTGCGGCAGCGCCAGGTAACGGTGCCATTGCGTTTGAACACGCGTCCAGCTTCGAGGTTGTCTGCCAAGTCTTTGTAGCGTTTGTCATGTTGTTTCTCGGCAACACAAATCGCCTCGTATGCCAGGGCAATCTCTTCAAAGCCCTCTTCTCGTGCCGTTTTTGCCATGGCGGGGTACATGTCAGACCATTCATGTTCTTCACCTGCCGCAGCGGCGCGCAGGTTTTCCAGGGTGTTGCCCAGTTTGCCTGCGGGGTAAGTGTCGGTAATTTCAACCTCACCGCCTTCAAGAAACTTGAAAAAGCGTTTGGCATGCTCCTTTTCCTGGTTGGCTGTTTCTTCAAAGATGCTGGAAATTTGCACCAGCCCTTCCTTGCGGGCAATACCAGCAAAATAGGTGTAGCGGTTTCGCGCCTGGGACTCTCCTGCAAATGCTTTCATCAGGTTCTTTTCGGTTTCAGTGCCTTTAATGCTTTTGCCCATTATTTTTCTCCGAATTTTTTAACAGGGTGTTGAAAAACACCGTTTTTCGACAGCCTGTGCGTGGTACATGGATGTGCCGCTATTATTGATGGCTGTAAGCCATTGAAAATGAAGGAAGAGGGAAACCGCGTTTTCCGCTT
>CAYXOS010000156.1:0-6413 GCA_964467115.1 uncultured Sedimenticola sp. | reverse complement strand
GTCTAGAACTCAACCCTGGACAGCATTCCTTTCCAACCCACCGTATGTTGCAAAGTATCAGTTATGCCGGTGACATCATCTCCGGCATGGCTGACCACCGCCATACTTCCCCAACTTGTTGGAACAATGACACCCGACAAGGTGGCAAGCCTCAGGTTTTGGTCTTGTTGCAGATATTCTCCGGGCATGAGCAGTACAGAAACCGGGCCACGCTCAGCTTGAACCACGAGATGTATTCCTCTTCCCTGACGTATCCAGCAGGGTGCGATGGCGGTCACTCCATCCAATGTCTGCAATAATTCAAATTTCATGGGCGAAAGCACGTTCATCAACGTCATTTGATCCAACACCACGCGGGTTTCCAGCAATTCCGGCTCTTTCTGTATATGGTGTGTCACCAATTGTGGCAGATCATCAACAACAAGCTTCTGCTGGGTAAAATTAAACCCTAGAACAGCCACTACAAATAGCATAAGTATTGAGAAACCGAGGGCAACGGTTTTTTTCCACCCTCTTGTCCTCGTTGAACCGGGCTCGGCCATATCCAATACTTTTTCAGGCTGGACTTGCACGGCTACTCGCAATACCGCTTCAAATGCTTGAGCCTGCTGCCGTTTTTCTGCGCAGCTAGGGCAACTTTCCCCGTGCAAGATAAAATCTTCTTCTTCACAGGAAGGGTCTTGCAGCAGCCGGGTTTGAAATTCTTTACAGTCCATAGTGGCATATTCTTACTTCAATCATTAACATCAAGACCCTTGCAGATGGATATTTATTTCTTCATGACAGTCTTATCCCAGAAATCTCATGATTTCGACAAAATCAATAACAGTCCCCTGATATCAACACATACCAGCCACCAACACTAACCTTTGTACCCTCTGTATTTGTGAGCCTGAGGCACCCCCTTTTGGATTCATAAATTTTTTTGAGCCTATCTGTCATTAAACGTCGTTTAAGTAATAGGAGGAATTTAATTTACCAGGAAGTGCTGGTGTGGGCTTCCTGGCAACTATGAATTGGAGTGCCAAATGAAAATACGTTTCAGCCTGTTTGCATTACTTTTTCTTGTTACTACAACAACGACGGCAACGCATCAGCCAACAAATAATGCGTTATTGCAGTACACATCTGCAGGTCATGCCCTTGGATTTCACGAAAAAGGGTTCTATGTTGCGAGTAATGACCATATGTTGCGTATCGATTTTGTCGATTCCCGACCAACATCACCGTATGTTCCGGATAAATCATCCTCAAATAGTTATGATGATTCCTCACTGACCAAAGTGACTTACCACAACCTATGGTCGGATATTAGTGTGAGTTATACGACAGATAGTGGTGGTATTTTTGAAAGCACCTGGCAGATAGCATCCGGCGGAAATCCGGAACAGATACGTCTTCGATACAATATCCCTACCGAAATCACCGCCGAAGGCCAACTGAAAATGCGCTATACAAGGGGCTGGATGCAGGAATCTGCACCCGTCGCCTGGCAAATGGATGAAGGACAAAGGTTGCCGGTCGATGTTGCTTTCAATCGTTACGACGATGGCAGTATCGGCTTCAAGCTGGGAGATTATGACAAGTCTTTGCCCCTGCTCATCGACCCAGTACTGGAATGGAATACCTTTCTCGGATCCTCCGGCGGTGATGATGCCACCTCGATTGCTACCGATGCTTCCGGCAATATCTATATCACCGGCTCCAGCCAATATTCCTGGGGAAATCCCATTGTTGCCCATACTGGCGGCGGGGGTTCCTATGATGGTTTCTTGGCCAAGCTCTCCCCCACAGGCGAGTTATTGTGGAACACCTTCATGGGTAGCAGTAACGTATGGGATAATGCCAATTCAGTCGCTGTAGACAGTACGGGCAATATTTATGTTACAGGTGACAGTCCCGCAACCTGGGGTAGCCCGGTAAACGCCCATTCCGGTGGAGGCACTAATGACGCTTTCATCGTCAAATTCAATGCCTCTGGAACCCGGCTATGGAATACCTTCATCGGATTATCCACACACAACTATTTTGGAAACAGTATTGCTGTCGATGCCAATAACAACAGCTATATCGCTGGTACACAGGGACAAAGTGGTAGTAGTACCTATAAAAAATATGCCTTTGCCAGCAAGATCAATGCGACTGGCACCCCCCAGTGGACAACCTCCATGGGTGCATCAACACAAGATGACAAAGGAGAAGGCATCGCATTGGATGCAGCAGGCAATGTCTATGTGGGTGGCTCCAGCAGGATTACCTGGGGATCTCCGATCAACCCTTATACCGGCACATTCGACAATGCCTTCGTTGCCAAGCTCAACAATGCTGGAACGTTGCAATGGAACACCTTTGTCGGCTCTGCTTCCTGGACGCTGGGATACGCTATCACGGCAAACAGTGCCGGCGATACTTTCCTGACCGGCTACGGCGGTGCAAGCTGGGGAACCCCGGTCAACGCACATGCTGGCGGGGATGATGGTTTTGTCATCAAACTGAACACCAACGGTGCCGCCCAATGGCATACCTTTTTTGGTTCATCTTCCACCGACAGAGGGGCGGCGATCACCATGGACAGTGGCGGCAACCTGTACGTTGCCGGCACCAGCTGGGCAGCCTGGGGTACTCCGGAAAATGCCTACGCAGGTGGAGGAGAAGCCTTTGCTGTCAAACTGGATGCTGCCGGTGCCATATCATGGAACACCTTCCTTGGGTCTGTTTCTGAAGATGCTGGCAAAGGCATCAGCGTAGACAGCGCCAACAACGTCTATCTCACCGGCAATAGTTCCGTCAATTGGGGCTGGCCGGTGCGCGCTTTTCTGCCCAATGATGTTTTTGCCGCCAAGGTTTGCGACAGTTGCTTTACAGTAAGCACTTCTGCGCCACCCACACAGGGCAGCTTTACTCCAGGTGTCAGAGCCGTGCTCGGCGGCAATACCACTACCTTCACCGTCAACACGCAACCTGGCTACAGTATCGCTACGGTCAGCGGTTGCGGTGGCAATTGGACAGGCACTAACCCCTACACCACGGGGGCTATTTCTGCAGACTGTACCGTAACTGCCACCTTTACGCTCAATAGCTATTCGGTTACGCCCTCTGCAGGTGCCAATGGCAGCATTTCACCCGACACGCCTCAGACCGTGGATCATGGCAACACGGTTCAGTTCACCGTCACCCCTGCAACCAATTACGAAGCTTCGGTAGGCGGCAGTTGTGGTGGATCGCTGGCAGGCAATATCTATACGACCAATGCCATCACGGGCAATTGCACGGTACAGGCGAGTTTTTCCCTGATCACGTATACCGTAGACACCGCTGCCCCGGCTGCCCAGGGTAGCTTTTCCCCCAGTTCCAGAACCGTCGATCATGGCAGCAATACTACCTTCGATGTATCGGCAAACACCGGCTACAGCATCAACACCGTTAGTGGTTGCGGTGGAACCTGGACGGGCAGCAACCCTTATACCACCGGCATTATCACTGCAGATTGCACGGTAACCGCCACTTTCACACCTGATAGCTATGCGGTAACCGCTTCGGTGGATGCCCACGGAACATTGGACAATACCGCAGTAAGCGTGGATTACGGCACCACCACCAGTTTTACAGTGACCCCAGACCCCGGCTTTACCACCAACCTGACGGTTGGTGGCAGTTGTCCTGTGGGTAGCTGGAGTGGTCAGACTTATACCACGGGCATTATCGTGGGACCGTGTAACGTCAGCTTTACCCATGCGGTAACCACATTCAGCGTCACGCCATCTCCGCGTTCCCATGCCGCCCTCATTGCTGCGGGAGGCGAGCATTCCCTGGCACTGCGAGGGAATACCACGGTAGTGGGTTGGGGGGATGACTGGAGTGGGCAATCCACTCCTCCAGCGGGTTTGTCTGATGTCGTCGCTGTTGCCGCAGGGGGCTATCAGTCTTTGGGACTCAAAACCGATGGCACGGTCGTCGCCTGGGGCGATGATGGCGATGGTCAGGCTTCGGTTCCTGCCGGGCTCAGCGATGTGATTGCTATTGCTGCGGGGTACTCCCATTCCCTGGCGGTCAGGGCTGACGGGAGTGTCGTCGCCTGGGGAAATGATGGTGATGGACAGTCTACGGTTCCGTCAACATTACAATCTGTAATTGCGGTTGCGGGTGGCAGCGATCATTCTCTGGCACTCAAGTCTGATGGAACCGTTGTTGGCTGGGGTTACGATTATGATGGTCAGGCCACACCACCGGCAGGCTTGAACGGCGTAATTGCCATTTCCAGCGGTTCTTGGGCGAATCATTCCCTGGCTCTGAAAAACGATGGCACGGTTGTCGCATGGGGAGATAACAGCTCCGGGCAGACTGACGTTCCCCCAGGTCTGAGCGGTGTTGTTGCCATTGCCGCAGGTGGCGAACACTCCCTGGCATTGAAAGCCGATGGCAGTGTGGTAGGCTGGGGGTACGACTACAATGGTCAGGCGACACCTCCTGCCGGTCTGAGTAACGTTGTAGCAATTGCCGCAGGTGGCGATCATTCTCTTGCCCTGAAAAATGATGGCAGTATTATTGGCTGGGGAAATGATGGAAGTGGGCAAGCCACCCCACCTCTTGAGCTCAACATGCTGCCACTCAATGGTCGTCATGGTAGCATTACACCTAACAACCCCACCAGAGTGGACGCTGAAACAACTGTGCAATTTTCAGTTACCGCTGACCCAGGCTATACCTTTGATGAAAACGTGGGTGGTACCTGCACTGCAGGCAGTTGGTCGGGTAATATTTATACCAGCGGCAGCACTACGACGAATTGCACTGTTGATTTCAATTTCATCGCAGATAACTATACTGTTACTGCAGCTGCTAGTGCTGGAGGTATCGCTACACCTGCCAGTCAAGCCGCAATTTATGGGGACAAGGTGAGCTTTACCGTAACCTCTGATATAGATCATGTGCTAAGTGATGCGATCAGTGGTTCTTGCCCATTGGGTAGTTGGGGAGGTAAGAATGGTGACCTGTATACTACAGGTTCTATCAGTGGCAGTTGTTACGTCAATTTTCACTTCGTCAACAATATACAATGTATTGCAAATAGCGGACTGATAAATATAGCCAGCAAAGTGTACAGCAACGGTGAAGAAATGGGGTGTCAGAGCAATGCCGGTGAACTCATAGTGTTTGGTCCTGGCAATACCCTTGAATCTGGTTCCTTTGTGTCATTAGGATCTGGCAATGTCATTGAGTTGGGTACGGGGCTATCTGTTGCAAATGGAGCGATCCTAAAGGTGAATCATACCCAAGTGGCACCACGCCCCTAGGGAAGCGGAAACCACAGTTTCCCGCTTCCTTCATTAAAAATGAAAACCACGTCCTTAGGGCGTGGTTTTCATTTTTAATAAAAAACTGTTTTGGGAAATAAAACCAGGATCTGTCAGGTCATTGTATCCAAGCCGACAGGTTTGTCCGTCAATTTATTCAACCATCTGAACAAGCGAGTTCGGATTACATCCATCGTTAAGGAGATTCACCAATGAAAAAAATCATCGTATTGAATGCCATCACCATCGCCATGCTTTCTCTGGGTATCAGCGGTAGCGCCATGGCGGGAAAGCCTGGCTTTGAAAAGTGCATGGGCATCGCTAAAGCAGGCAAGAACGATTGCGGCACTTCCGGTCATGCCTGTGCAGGACAATCAACCAAAGACAGCGCCCCAGATGAGTGGGTTTATGTTCCAGAAGGGACATGCGAAAAAATCGTCGGTGGCAAAGTAAAAAAATAACCTCCTTCTTTGCTGGCAGTCTGCCAACAGCATCTGCCAGCATTTATTGTCCATATATTAACCTGACACCAATATAGATAACGCTCTGGGCTTTACGGCTGAGCGTCATCTATATTGATGCCGGGCGAATAATAACAACACAATGGAGTGAACATGAGTATGCTAAAAACATTGGTCAAGCCCTACAGCGCTACGGCACGGCTACTTGACTATTTTTCTCCTGCCTTCGACCTGGCAGTTCGCCTGTGGGTTGCCTGGGCATTCCTGAAATCCGGGATGGTGAAAATTCAGAGCTGGGATACAACACTCATGTTGTTCGAGTATGAATACAATGTGCCTTTGGTATCCCCCCAAATCGCAGCCTGGGCGGGTACTGCTGCTGAATTGTCTTTACCAGTATTGGTCGCCCTGGGTATCGCAGGTCGTTTTTCTGCACTGGCATTGTTTGCTTTCAATGCGGTTGCCGTCTACGCCTATGCCAGTTTCTTGTTTGGATCAGAAGGAGCGGCGGGTCTGCAGCAACATATTCTCTGGGGAACCATGTTGTTGTTCATCGTCTTCCACGGACCAGGCAAGTTATCCATTGACCATCTGTTATGTAAAAAGTGCTGATCTGTTCATAAACTCGCCCTGAAGCCGTAGGCTCAGGGCGGATACA
>CAYXOS010000155.1:3534-6443 GCA_964467115.1 uncultured Sedimenticola sp. | reverse complement strand
CATAAAATGAAGCGACCAATGATAGGCGTGTTTGGTGGCACCTTTGATCCAATACACAACGGTCATCTGCGTACAGCCCTGGATGTGTTCGAATCTTTGGCGCTGGATGAATTGCGTTTCATCCCCCTGGGGCAAGCGGTGCATCGTGATCAGCCGCAGACTCCGGCAGCTCATCGGCTTGCCATGTTGGAAGCGGCAATTGCAACCCAGAAAGGTTTTTCCGTTGATGAGCGCGAACTGCTGCGGCAGACACCCTCTTATAGCGTAGATACCCTGGAATCTCTACGCGCAGACCTTGGTCGTGATCCATCTATATGCCTGCTGTTGGGGCGAGATGCATTTCAGGGGTTTGCCCAATGGCATCTTCCCCAGCGCATACTGGCGTTGGCGCATTTGGTGGTTATGGATCGGCCGGGGTACGTCATCCCTACCCAGGGTAAACTTCATGCATTGATGACTCCGCACCTGACTACAACCCCAGATGATCTACGGCAGCAGTCAGGGGGAAAGATTCTTTTTCAAGCGGTGACCCGTCTTGATATTTCTTCCAGTGATATTCGCAGACGCTTGAGCGAAGGCAAAAGTGTTCGTTATCTGCTGCCTGATGCGGTGCTGGATATTCTGGGGCAATCTGGATAACCCATGCCAGGACAAAAGATTTCATCTCAAGTGCGGGTTCTGCAGGGGTTGCTGGACGCGGTATCTGCCCTGGAGGACATCGGGGAACTGGCTGTTGATATCCATAATGCGGTACAGCGTAATCTGTTCACCCCTCAGGAAGACGAAAACCTGTGGGCGTGGTTTGCTCGCTTTCTAAGCGTGCGGGAAGAATTGTGGCGTATTATCGAGTCGGTTTCTGCGGCATTGCAGGGCGAGTTTTGTCAGATCACTGACAAAGAAGATTGGCAGCAATTCATTCTAGGCTATACGGCGGCGCTGTTATTGGTGCGCATGGATAAATTGCTGGTGGAACGGGTGGCGACAGAGCCCCTGTTGCAACGCAAATTCAACGAAGCCTGCCCCGCTTACCGAATTCCACGTAAGCAATACACCCGGGTATTCGAAGCCTTGACCAACCCGGACAACGCCCTGTTGTTATTGCAGGCAAGGAACTTTTCTCATAGTAATCGTAAAAAAATTCAAGGGCTGGCAGAGGATGAATGGGTAGGGGAATTCGCCCGAGCCTTGCCTTCCCTGGAGGTGGTTTCGGAGCCAGGGGTGTTTCGCTACCTGTTCCGACGCTTGCGTTATCGTTGGCATTCCTTTCGCAGGCGAGGTGCTTCGGCAAAGCAGAAATCACTGTTCCAGTTGCTTGAAGCCGGTGGTCGCGTAGTTTCACATCTAAGTAATGCGGGTTTATCAGCAAGAGTTGAAGCGGTGATTGAAGAAGTAGCTACTTTGCTTCAGCCAGGGGATGTGCTCATCACCCGCCACGATTTCGCCGCCAGCAATTTGTTCCTGCCAGGCTTCTGGCCCCATGCCGCGCTATACATCGGAACAGCACAACAGCGGGATGCGCTGGGGGTTGAGATTGACCAACTACAGCGCCTGCGCTGGAAGGGTGATATCTGTGTGCTGGAAGCCGACAAAGAAGGGGTGCTGTTTCGTGCCTTGCCGCAAACCTTGAAAGTGGATTCTCTGGTGGTGCTGCGTCCCCAATGTACCCAGGAAGCAAAGGCGCAGGCAATAGCGCGTGCCTGTGAGCATGAAGGCAAGGGCTACAACTTCGATTTTGATTTTTTCCGTTCCGATAAACTGGTGTGTACGGAAGTTGTTTATCGGGCGTTTGATGGTATCGAAGGGATGCATTTCTCCTTGAAGGAAAGGGCGGGGCGCTATGCCTTGTCAGCCGAAGATATTCTGGATCTGGCGCTGGAAGGCAATATGTTCAAGCCAGTGGCGTTGTTTGGTGTAGAAGGCTGTAATCAAGGCTTATGTCGTGGAGCGCAGATTGATGACTTGCTGGCTAAGAGCTATCGCACTGCACAAATCCCTTGAGGTAATTGCTCATCAATGAATGGGTGAGATCCTGAACTGATTCCACTCCGGCAACGTCCAACTGACCGCTGATGGCAAGAATGCAAATGCCATGCACCCCACTCCATAAAGCCCGCGCAGCCTGCTTGATTTCAGCCTGATTATGATTGGATGCCAGGGGCGTGAGGCTGGATTCCACCAGGGCAAACATTCGAGCAACTTTCTCCTGGAACCAATCCGGTGCTTGTTGTCCCTCTGGCAGACGATGCTCGAATATCAGCTCCCAATGGTGAGGTTCATTGTCTGCAAAAACGATATAGGTATGCCCCAGTTGCATCAATTTTTGGGTGGGATCGGCATGTGATTCCTGTTCCAGAAGCATCTGATGGTGCAGACGATCCAGGGTGCGGGCGTTGATTTGCAGAATCAGATCATCAAGATTATCGAACACCAGATAGAGGGTGCCCACGGTGTAACCGATAGCAGCGGCGACTTTTCTTGCGCTCAAACCACTGCTGCCCTGTTCGGCAACGATTTTTTCTGCCGCAGTGAGCGCCATCTCCCGAATTTCATCACGACTGTGGTCGCTACGCCTTGCCATATTCACTCCATGGGGAAAATATATTGAACACTGTTCAGTGTTGTGCTATAACTTAAATGAACATCGTTCATAATACCATGTGACCGGCATTCAGTGCCGGTTTTAACCGGGAATTAATTGAACAGTGTTTAACCAATAATGGGAAGCCTCGGGCTTTGTCAGGGAGATAGCAATAGTTTGACAGATCTGGAGGTTCATCGGAAAAAATCCTGGTCGCGGCCATGGACCGCTCCTGCATAGCAGTTTCTCCGTAGGAGCGGCCCATGGCCGCGACCAATACCACCAGGATAGGAATTATATCTACTGTGATGAAAGCCGCCTTTAGGCAGCT
>CAYXOS010000155.1:0-3434 GCA_964467115.1 uncultured Sedimenticola sp. | reverse complement strand
ATTGATTCAGGCTATAAATTGAACATCGTTCATAATACAGGAGGTCGAAATGACAACTTATCAACTTTTCAAAATCTGGCGCCAAGCTGTATTGGTGTTGGGGCTATTGTTTATGGTTACGACTGCATCTGCAGCAGGGCTGTTGCAGCCAGCGGATGGTAGCTTGCCCGCCCTGGAAATCAGGGATCATCAAGTTAGTGTAGTGATCGAGGATGGTTATGCCATCACCACGGTGGAGCAGGTGTTCCACAACCCCCATTCGCGGGATCTTGAGGCGCAGTATTCTTTTCCCCTGCCAGAACATGCGTCACTGGCCGAGCTGACCTTGTGGATTGACGGCAAGCCTGTTACCGGAGAAGTGTTAGAGCGCAAGGCGGCTCGCAAGCTCTACCAAGAGGAAAAAGCGGCAGGAAGAGATGCTGGAATTACCGAAAAAGACAGTTACAAAACCTTTGAGACAAGGGTAAGCCCAGTGCGTGCCGGGAAAGACACCCGTATTCGCCTGGTGTACTTGCAGCCTGCTCATATTGACACAGGAATAGGGCGTTACCTTTATCCCCTGGAGGAAGGGGGTGTGGATGAGCAAAAGCTGGCATTCTGGACGGCGAACGAAAAAGTAACAGGTAATTTCAGTTTCGACCTGAAAGTCCGGTCTGCATACCCCGTGGAAGCGGTGCGTATGCCTAATCAGCCCCAGGCACAAATTCAACAACTGCCTGATGGTGACTGGCAGATTCATTTGCAAAGTGCCAAGGCGACTCAGAACGCGGAAGAAGGCAGCCAACAATCAAATACGGCTGCTCAGCCTGCCTTTGTGTTGGATAAGGATTTGATTGTCTACTGGCGACACAAAAGTGGTCTGCCTGGCAGTGTTGATCTGGTGGCGCACAAGCCCGAGGGCAGCAAGCGCGGGACATTCATGCTGGTGGTGACCCCGGGAGATGACCTGCAACCCATAACAGAAGGGCGGGATTGGGTGTTTGTGCTGGACATTTCCGGCTCCATGCAGGGCAAATATGCGACCCTGGCAGATGCAGTGCAACGAAGCTTGAAACAGATGCGAGCAGAAGACCGTTTCCGCATCGTGTTGTTCAACAGCGGCAGCCAGGAACTGACGCCAGGGTTCGTGAAGGTATCGCCGGAAAGTATTCGTGAGTACAGCAACAAGGTAGCTGCTATTGCCCCCAATTCAGGCACCAATCTCTACGCGGGGTTGCAAAAGGGATTGAACGCCCTGGATGCCGATCGCACCACTGCACTGATTCTGGTGACCGATGGCGTGGCGAATGTGGGACAAACGCAACAGAAACAATTCATCGATCTGATCAAGCAGAAGGACGTGCGCTTGTTTACCCTGGTCATGGGCAATAGCGCCAATCGTCCGTTGCTGAAAGTGATGACCAAGGCATCCAATGGTTTTGCGGTGAGTCTGTCAAATACTGATGATGTGGTGGGACAACTGCTGTCAGCCACCTCCAAAGCCACCCACCAGGCACTGCATGGTGTAACCCTGAGCATCAAAGGCATTAAAACAGCAGATCTTACCCCGAAGGTGATTAGTAGTCTTTACCAGGGGCAACAGTTAGTGGTTTTTGGCCACTATTGGGGAGAGGGGCGTGCAGAAGTGACCCTGAGCGGCAAAATATCGGGCAACGCCAAAAGCTACCAAACCGCATTTGATTTTCCTTCGGTAGCCACAGAAAACCCCGAACTGGAACGGCTGTGGGCCTATGCCAGCATTGAAGACATGATGGAAAGCATCGATGACTTTGGTGAAAAGCCAGATTTGAAGCAGGCGATTATCGATCTGGGGGTGGAGTATGGTCTGGTGACAGACTACACTGCTATGGTGGTCGTCAGTGAAGATGTTTTTCAGCAAAAGGGCATTAAGCGCAGCAATCAGCAGCGCCTGGCGATTGAAGCCGCCGCACGGCAGCAACGAGCCAGTCGTCCTGCTCCCAGCAGAAGGGTGGACAACAGTCAGCCCATGTACAGCAAACCCCGTCCTTCATTCAGTCATGGTGGAGGTGCTTTGGATGGATGGAGCTTGTTATTGTTCCTGCCTTTGCTGTGGTGGGGCATGGATCGCAGTAAAAAGATGACAGCAGGCTGATGTTTGCCTGGCTTCAATCAAGAGTTCGTCAAGGCAAGCTGTATTGGCCTTGGCGAACCCTGCTGCTGGTGCTGGTGGCTTTGGCTTGGTTCGTGCTGGCGGGTGCGGCGGCAGATGCCTGGATCTATGACAAGCAGGCTGTTGCCAGTGGTGAATGGTGGCGACTGATCAGCGCCCATTGGATACACAGTGATATGTCCCATGCCACATGGGATATCAGTGGGCTGGTGCTGCTGGGGGTATTATTTGAACGACTCCTCGGCAATCATGTCTTCGGATTGCTGGCGGCAGGAACCCTTGGTGTCGGCTTATGGCTAGGCTGGGGTGGCACCTGGCTGGACTACTACTGCGGCCTGTCTGGAATCCTGAATGCCTTGATGAGTGCTGGTCTGGTGATGCTATGGCGTCAGCAGCATCATCCCCTGATAATTATGACGGTCATGCTCTATGGGGCAAAAATAGTGTTGGAGCTGTTTAGTGAGAATATGCTGTTCACCCACCTTGTATGGCAGGGGGTACCTCAGGCACATCTGGCAGGATTGATCAGTGGTTTGCTTTATACTTATTTGATCAGAATCCAAATTGCGAAGGGCGGTATCCATGAGAATTCTATGCCTGAGCCTGCTCTGCCTGGTCAGTCTTGCCACGAGAGCCGAAGAGAATCCTGCCCTTGAAGTCATACAGGACTACCTGGATTTTGCAGAATATTCAGATGGCGCCATTACCCCGGAACAGATTATTGATGTTGGCATGGAAAATTTCACCTTCATCGATGTGCGTACCCCAGAACGATTTGAAGCGGGACATATCCTCGGGGCGAAGAATATCGAATGGCGACAGATTCTGAACAAAGCGGCAGAAATCCCCAAACACAAATCAGTGATTTTGTATTGTGATACGGGATTAGCATCATCGAAAGCAAATTTCATTCTACGGCTCACCGGACATGAAAATATTCATGTATTGCGAGGGGGCTACAGCCTTTGGCAACGGCAGAAAAAATAGCGAATTGCGTGGATTAGTTGTTCGTTTTTGAGGGGGCTAGACTCGTCCCGCAGGCTTGGGATCATATGGCGTGAGTGTGCTCAGTGGAGGCATAAGGATTCCTGTCTACACCGGAATGACTAAAATACACTATGCAAACATCAATCAGGAACTGGAGTTTACGTTCATTACAGGCTACAGGCTGGTTTTTGTTCTTCAAATTCCTTACTTCAGTTTTGTAGTAAAATCGCGGCAGTATTTGGGCTGGTCACAACAGGGAATATAAATCCAGTGTTCATCTTGAAAAACTGTGCACTACCAAGCTTGGTTTCCAAAT
>CAYXOS010000154.1:0-6458 GCA_964467115.1 uncultured Sedimenticola sp. | reverse complement strand
TATTCACTCATTGTGCGCGCACACTCAATTTTGCACCTTCTTCCACAGCAAAACCCGCCCCTAACCTCACCGCTGGCGATACCAGAGTCAATTCAGCACCCGCATCAACCAGTACCAGAGGAGCATTGATGCTGGCGCTAGCGGCACAGGTACGGACATCCACAAAAATCCAGTTACTGATATCCGCATTGATACCATCACCATTGCAGTTGGCCGGCACCCAGGTTGTGGTTGCCATCACATGCGGCTCAGCCATGCCGGTATTCAACCATGCCTGCAGCAAATTCTTTCCTTCGTCCTTGAGGAACGAATTGGAACCATCGTTCGCAAGATTGAGAAACTGGATATATTCCCAACTGGTCGGCTGATACATCAAGGCAATATCTGCTCTCACTGCCGTGGCTGGTGGGTTCAGTTTCACCACATCAAAATACCGGAATGCCTCCTTACTATTTCCATCGTATTGATCGACAGGGACAGGCAGAATATTGCGCTGGCGTGCCGCTTCATAGTCGGTTCCCCACGATGGAATACGATTATCCTTGACTACAGCATTGTTCAGCACGAAGTGGAAACTCTTGGCGACCCTCCCCGCGGGCTGGGCACGCAACTGCCCCAGGGTCAATACGGAAGCTCCTGTCAGTCGATCATATTGGATGACCAGATTGTCGCCAACCCCAAACCCGTTCAATTGCTGCGCCCATTCCTGGGTAACCCCATAATGCGCTTCATAGACCTTGGTATTGGCATCTTCCAGATCCAACAGCGAACGCACCTGTACCTGGGTGATACCATCTTTTGGATCAGTCACCATTACCGGGCTGCCAGAGGCATCCTGCAAGCCGCCGTAGGCACCGTCTTCCCGTAGCAAAGTATTTCCAGCATCAAACCACTTGATATTGAGCCACATGCGTCGCCCTTCAGGATAACCGGAGATCAGCTTGTGCCCGGTCAGATTGATAACTTTCAACACATCACCTTTCAACAACAACTTTGCTGCGGATTCCAACTGTCCCTTGGCGCGTAACGCACCAGCATCTGTTGCTGCCACTTGACTGGCGCTCAGGTTGCCACCCAGTCGCAATTTACCCAGAGTATCCAGATATTTGATCGCATCAGGCACCCAGTAATTGCCTCCGGTAAGATCATGCAGGGGTAAATCCGTGCGCGTGGGAATCGCCCCCGGCTGCCCAGCTCCCTGTCCGATGACAGGCTTCATGTGGCAACTCTGGCAACTGAAATAACGTGCAGTTCCATCCACATAGTTTCCATTGTTACGTGCAAGCAAGGCTGCTGAGCGTGCGTTGGCAATCGCCCCATCCTGCAATTCCGTGGGCAATTCACCAAATTGTGAAATCAAAGTCTGTGATAGCTTTCCCGCCTTGTATTCACTGAAAGTACGCTCGACTACGCCATACTTGAATGGGAGATTGTTGAACGCCGCTTTGGCATCCACTGGATTTCCCAAAATGCCGTCGCTGGACACGGGATCAGCACTCGCAGGTACACCGTGATTATGCGCCAGATCACCTACCAGGGGATTGGACACATCGTGACAAGTCCCGCAGAAATCCACAGAACGATGGAATTGGGATTGCTGGGTTGTACCGTGAGCATTGACGCTGATACCGGAATAAGGCCCTAATATTCCCCTGTTCCCCAGTACAGAGGTCATACCCGTTCCAAGATAGGGCTTAACTTGATTGGGATCACTCCCCGGGTCTCCGCTGTCGTTTGCCAGATAAGGGGCAACCTGCACCCCCTGGTGCTCCGAGTTGTCGGGATTGGTCAGACGATGACAAAAGCCACACTCCACACCATTTTGATCCTCCGCCAACAGTGCAGAGCCATCCGTGGGGGTAGAGCGCCCCGCCAGCCAGCCCTTTGGGGCATGACAACGCAGGCACAAATCCCCTGAACCATCAAAGGTTTGTTCCGAAATAGCCATGGTTGCCCAAAACAGTGGATCGCGCCCGGCATGGGACATCATACTCCCCTGCCAGTTGTACCAGGGCTCTACCGTGGGCGTGGTTTCATAGTTGGCATGACAGTTGTCACAGGTGCCAACACCAACAATGTCATCCGTCAACTCTCCAGGCTGTGTTCCCGGTTGCTCGATATCCGTAGGCACAGTAGTCGCCGCCAATAGCAACGAAGAACTCAGAATCAAGGTAAGCAATACAAACAATCGCTTCATAAACAGGCTCCCCAGTGAAACAGAAAAATCAAGGTATCACGCGCAATACGGCATTCGCCTCTACGGACAATTGATCTGCAGGGCTGGAAAACACTTTTACTTCAGGCGCACGCAACAATGCTTCTCCACCGTCTCTTATTATGAAATTATTGACAGTAATACTTTGGGAGGCTGTACAACTGAATGTATGACCACTCAGCACCTCCCCGGTCACAGTTTCATTTGCCAAACTGCAGTCGTTGCCCGACATGGCACTGTCAAAACGGTAGATATCTCCGCCCAAGTCTACCACATACAAATTCCCTTCCTCATCTTCGCCAAAACTCGAAACATTCATCCCGCTCGACTGCCACAAACTGCTGCTCCAGCCATTGACGCCAGGTTCTGCAAACCAGATTTTTCCACTGCAATAGTCCGAATACACATAGATGCCATTCATACCCAGAATCGGCCCCCGGTATCGATACCCCCCCGTAATCGAACAATTCCCTCCTGAATGATCATATTCAAGAATGGGTGCCACCATAGTCTGACCATTACAACGACTGGCGTTGAATACATGGTTTCCTTCCATGCAACTCCAGCCGTAATACTCACCACCACTACTGTTTGCGGGCTGAAAATCCACTTCTTCCCAGGAGTTTTGCCCCACATCTGCAACAATCATATCCTGGGTGGTGCGATCAAAACTCCAACGCCAGGGATTGCGCAAACCATAGGCCCAGATTTCCGCACATGCTCCTGCAGTACCGACGAACGGATTGTCAGCAGGGATACCATAATTACCCAACAATCCACAGGCAGCACTTCCCGGCGCACTTCCATGCACATCGATACGCAACATTTTTCCCATGAGATTATCAAGATTTCGCGCCCTGTCTTCCGGGTCTCCGCCACTACCACCATCGCCCATTCCAATATACAGATAGCCATCTGCACCAAAGTGGATATCCCCCCCGTTGTGATTGCTGTATGGCTGCGGAATTTCCAGTAACTTGTACTCAGAAGCAGCATCAGCTTCATTGGGCGTTAAACTAGGCACATGAAAACGCGATATACGAGTATGAAGGCTTCCACTTATTGATGCGCTGTAGTTGACGTAGAAAAATCCGTTGTTGGAAAAATCCGGGTCGAACGCCAACCCCAATAACCCTCTCTCACCACCACTGGAAACAAGAGACGAAATATCCAGGAAAGCAGTGCTCAACAATTGCGTCCCATCATGAATGCGAATGACACCGTTTCGGCTGACAATAAAGATCCGACCACTGCCATCCGCCGCGTGTCGTACCGCCAGGGGCGATCCTGATACATTGGTTACTAAAGTAAGGGCAAGATCTGCCGGCGGAGCGGCTGCCACCGAAGAAGCCAACAACAGCATCCCCACAATCAGTTGGGACGCCCAAAAGACGGGACGATAGATAACAGTAAGCATGAGTACCCCCTCATTATTCATTCACTGGGAATACCACCATAACCATTCTTCGGTTATGGGAATGTTATCTCGATCACCAAATCATGAATCCGGAGTTGAGCAAATCGATGCATCGAAGGGGCATCTCGAACCATGACACATTTGTCATCCGGATGAATCAAACAGCATCAACAGCCCACGCAGGGCGTAATAGCTACGCCGATAGTTGGATATGATCAAATGTGGTTTGGCTTTCCATTCGGCGCAATACGGCTATCGCCTATTGCGCCCACGGGCTTTATCAACCACGGAATCGGAAAACGCGGTTTCCCGCTTACTTCATTTTCAATGGCTTACAGCCATCGATGGGTGGCACATCCTTGTGCCACACACAGGCTGTCGAAAAACGGTGTTTTTCAACAGCCTGCTAACAGCATCTGAGCCATTTCTGACACACCAACGGCCTCCAGGCCATCGGAAACCGGGTACCGCTCTTCGCCGGAATAAACAACGAAGCTTTTATTCGGCTGTATATCCTCACATGCGTAATAAAAACCCTTGCGCGGCTTTGCAGAAAGGCTCCGCTTGATCTCGATTGCCCAGGTTTCAGAGCTTCCAGGCAGTTCCAGTACAAGGTCAACTTCAGCGCCAGCGGATGTACGGTAAAAACTGGACAGTGTTCTGTCCGGCACAACTGCCAGCAGGTTTTCAATCACAAACCCTTCCCAACTCGCACCAACAACAGGGTGTCCAGACAGTCCGTTGTAATCCTGGATGCCGAGCAACGCATGCAGCAAACCGTTATCCCGAACATAGACCTTTGGTGACTTCACCAGTCGCTTGCCGACATTAGCGCGAAAAGGGCGTAACCGCCTCACCAACAGCAAATCGACCAATAGATCAATATATTTGGTGACTGTCGGTGCGGTCAGCGACAATCCGGATGCAAGACGTGACGCATTGAGCATCGTTCCTTGGCTGTGCGCCAACATGGTCCATAAACGCTCTAACGTTTCTGCTGGAATTCTTGGCCCAAACTGGGGTACATCCCTTTCTAAATATGTCCGGATAAAGCTTTTGCGCAGTTTTAGGCTGTCTTTTTCATTTCTGGCAAGAAAACTGTCTGGAAACCCGCCCTGTATCCATAGTCGGTTTAGCGCATTCTCTTCCGTTCCGACCTCTGTCACATCCAGCGGCTGCATGTCCACATATTCAATGCGTCCTTCCAGGCTCTCGCCCAATTGTCTGAGAAGGTCGATCGATGCTGATCCGAGAATCAAAAAACGCCCCGTCCGTTTTCCCTTGCGGCGACCTTGATCGATAATGCCTCGTAGCGTCTGGAACAACTCCGGTACACGATGAATCTCATCGAGCACCACAAGCCGGTCTTCATACTGAGTTAGGAACAATTTTGCATTCGATAGCTTCTCACGATCATCCCTGTCCTCCAGATCAAGATAAAGAGCTCCCCTCTCTTCTCCGATCTCCAGTGCAATCGTTGTTTTTCCAACCTGACGTGGGCCAATTAGCGCAACCGCAGCTTGTCGGTCAAGCGCATCAATAACCTTCTGTTGTATTCGTCGCTTTATCATCCTTGTATTTTGTAATCATTAATTTCAATATGCAAGGATAATCAGTTTTCTGCTGAATAATGGTAGGTTTTTCCCTGGTAACTGCCAAGATTTCCGTTGGCATCAAGTTGCCAGAGCTGGTTGTCTATATCGGTCAGGCGATTGCTGTAGGGGGTATATTGATAAGGGATGATTTGCCCATTATCCGTGAGCTTTTTCCGGTTGCCATTTTGGTCAAGGTCGTACTGCTGAATCCCCCAGCCCCCCCTCTACGGTAAAGAGCCGGTTCAAGCCATCATAAGTCAGGGTTTGGTCTTGGCTGGCATCAAGGTTGTCGAGGATGCTTGTCCGGTTGCCTTCGCTATCGGCTTGGTAATGTAAATCAAATGCAGACACCTTGACCCGATCAAGGGTTGAAAACATTTCATCGAGGAGTATCACCGAATTCGTTAACGATGTCTGTTAATGCTCCATTCTCAATAAGCAGGTGAACAATATCATCATGCCCAAATTTATACGCATAATGTAAGGGGGTATTACCCATGTCACCTGCCTGATTTACATCTAACCCAGCTTCTAGCAGCAATTCCACTGCTCGAAAATTTCCTCTTATCGTTGCCAGATGTAAACATGAATCCCCTTCTGGCGTGTGGTAAGTTAACGGGTTTATCGGTTCTAATGGATCATCAGATTCGTAATTTATTATGTCACTGAATGCCTCCTTAAGCTCTAACAGCAGATTTTCCGTATTTATAATGGGCATTGCTCACATTTCTCTCTTATTTCCTGCTTTAGTTTACTTATTGCAGTCGATCTTTGTTGGATTGCTACAGCATGTCGACCAGGGTTCCATTTTTCGTCCCATAACTTCATAGCATCGACAACATCTTGCTCTCGTTTGAGAAGCCACTTCAAACGCTCACATTCATCCAAATCAGGTGGGGGAATCTGACTCGCTCTTTCTTTATATTCATGATGCTCTTCTGTTGCAGCGGGATCATCTACCCACATGTCGTAAATCTGATCTGCTGCCCAAGCGACACCTATCACAGCACCCCAACCAAGCCATTTTGGCCAAGTTACATCGGATGACTCTAGAACAGACACATCTGCGCCGAATGCAGTTACCGCTGGTTCAAGGAAATACTCGCCCGTAGGATCAATGTACCGGAGAGGGTTATTTGTAGCATAGACATAGATATTGATGCCCCCCCCCGCAACCCAATCGGATCACTGCTAATATACCGCCCCTTGTCCGGATCGTAGTAGCGGAAGT
>CAYXOS010000153.1:0-6464 GCA_964467115.1 uncultured Sedimenticola sp. | reverse complement strand
ACTGGGGGTATTCCATCCATGAGCTCACAAGGCGTGGACCTCAAAAAACGCCGCATGTTGATTACAGCAACTGCTGGCATCAGTGCGGTAGGCGCGGGCTTTGCTCTCGTTCCTTTTCTTAGTTACTGGCAACCCAGTGCCCGGGCAAAAGCCCTTGGTGCACCGGAAACCGTCGATATCAGCAAACTCGAGCTAGGGGCGATGATGACCGCCAAATGGCGCGGGAAAGTCTGCTGGGTGGTGCGCCGTACCGAAGAAACCCTGAAAACGCTCAAGGAGAACACGGATCATTTGGTTGATCCTGATTCTGAAGTTCCCCAGCAGCCTGACTATTGTAAAAACTACCATCGCTCCATCAAACCGGAGTATCTGGTAGCCATAGGAATATGTACCCATCTCGGGTGCTCTCCGACATATCGTCCGGAAATTGGTCCCGCTGATTTGGGTGAGGACTGGAAGGGCGGCTTTCTTTGTGCCTGTCATGGTTCTCGTTTTGACCTGTCGACCCGTGTGTTCAAGGGTGTTCCTGCTCCTACCAACTTGGTTATTCCCAAGCATAAGTATCTGTCCGATACAGTAATTGTCATTGGTGAAGATGATGGAGGTGCAGCATGAGTCTCATGACCTGGATTGATGAGCGCTTCCCTGCCACCAAGGTTTGGAACGAACATCTGGCGCAATATTATGCGCCCAAGAATTTCAATTTCTGGTATTTCTTTGGTTCCCTCGCCATGTTGGTGCTGGTCAACCAGATCGTTACCGGAATTTGGTTGGCAATGGCATACAAGCCGGATGCAACCTTGGCGTTTGCTTCTGTTGAATACATCATGCGTGATGTGAATTGGGGATGGCTGATACGCTATCTGCACTCGACCGGGGCTTCCGCTTTCTTCATTGTCATCTATCTGCACATGTTCCGTGGGCTGATTTATGGTTCTTACCGCAAGCCACGCGAACTGCTGTGGGTGATCGGTATGATCATCTATGTTGCCATGATGGCAACAGCTTTCATGGGCTATCTGCTGCCATGGGGGCAGATGTCATACTGGGGTGCTCAGGTAATCATCAACCTGTTCAATGCCATTCCTGTAATCGGTGATTATCTGTCAACCTGGATTCGTGGTGACTTTGTTATTTCTGATGCCACCTTGAACCGTTTCTTCGCATTGCACTTCCTGTTGCCATTTATTTTGGCAGCCCTGGTATTCGTGCATATCGTTGCGTTGCATAAGGTAGGTTCCAACAACCCAGACGGTATCGAAATCAAGAAAGGTCCCAAAGGCAACAAGTGGAGTGATACTGCACCTGCTGACGGCATTCCTTTCCACCCTTATTACAGTGTCAAGGATATAGCCGGTGTTGTTGGCTTCCTGATTATTTTCCTCGGCATCGTATTCTTTGCACCGGAAATGGGAGGTTACTTCCTGGAAGCGCCAAACTTTGAGCCTGCCAATCCTTTGCAGACCCCAGCGCATATTGCGCCTGTATGGTATTTCACCCCGTTCTACGCAATTCTGCGTGCGGTACCGAGTTTTGCCGGTACCCAGGTATGGGGTGTAATTGCCATGTTTGCATCGATCATTGTGTTGTTCCTGTTGCCTTGGCTGGATAAAAGTCCGGTGAAGTCCATTCGATACAAAGGGCCTATCTTCAAAGGCATGATCGCCATGTTTGTTGTGGTGTTCCTGGTGTTGGGTTATCTCGGTATGCAACCTCCTACTGCCATGGGAACCCTGGTTGCACAGATATGTACCATATTGTATTTCCTATTCTTCCTGGCAATGCCTATCTACAGCAAAATGGATAAGACCAAGCCAGTACCAGAGAGGGTGACCAAATGAAAAAACTGATTGCTATCCTTTCTTTGGCACTTTTGCCTCTAACTGGCTTTGCCAGTGGCGGTGGTGTTCATCTTGAGTCGGCCAACATCGATCTGACTGATAAGGCTGCCTTGCAGCGTGGTGCCAGAGATTTTGTGAACTACTGCCAGGGATGTCACTCCTTGAAGTACTTCCGCTATGAGCGTATGCAGGATTTTGGTCTGAGCAAGCAACAGATCGAGCAGAACCTGATATTCGGTGATCACAAAGTAGGTGAGTTGATGAATACCAGCATGCCTGCCTTGGAGTCCAAAGCCTGGTTTGGTAAAACGCCACCCGACCTGACTTTGACTGCACGCCTGAAGCATGGTGGAGCTGATTGGATTTATACTTATCTGACCAGTTTCTACGCTGATGAAAGTCGTCCCTTCGGTGTCAATAATGTGGTTTTCCCCAATGTCGGCATGCCCCATGTGTTGGCAGAACTGCAAGGTGTGCAAGAAGCCGTGATCGAGGAAGATGAGCATGGTAACAAGCACGTTGCTGAATTGAAGTTGGTCAAGCCGGGACGTATGTCTGTTGAAGAATATGACAATATGGCTCGTGATCTGGCGACATTCCTGACCCACGTTGCCGAACCCATGAAACTGGAGCGTCAGCGCATTGGTATCTGGGTAATGGTATTCTTGCTGATATTCTTTGTTATAGCGGTAATGCTGAAGAAGGAATTTTGGAAAGACGTGCATTGATTTAATTTATGCATGACCCGAAAAGGCGCGCAGTCTGCTATACTGTGCGCCTTTTCCATGTCTGTAGTTTTTGACTGAGAAAGCTGAGACCTGTCCTTTTGATTCGTTAAGTCGTGTCGAGTGGATTGCAAATTATTTTAAGGTAGGTGCTAGTGGCAACAAGACGATCAATTATGACCCTTTTTTCTGATCCCTCAGATTTACACAGCCATCGTGTGCGTCTGGTGCTGGCGGAAAAGCATGTGACAGTCGATATCGTGGATGTTGACCCTCTTAATCTCCCCGAAGATGTCATGGATCTCAACCCGTATGGAACCGCGCCTACACTGGTTGATCGGGAACTGGCGTTGTTTGATTCGCGCATTATCCTGGAATATCTGGATGAACGTTATCCTCATCCGCCATTGTTGCCGGTAGACCCTGTATCAAGAGCAACATTCCGCATGTATATCTATCGTGTAGAAAAGGACTGGTATTCCCGTGTCGATACGATTCTGGCAGGTGGAAAAGCCGCTACCAAAGCGCGCAAGGAACTCAAGGAAAGCTTAACCGCAAGTGCGCCTATTCTGGCGGCCAAGCCGTTCTTCATGAGTGATGAATTCTCTGTGGTGGATGCAAGTATTGCACCTTTATTGTGGCGTTTGCCTCACCTGGGTATCGAGTTGGACGGCAGCGCCTCCAATGTCTATAACAGCTATGCTGCACGCTTGTTCAAACGTGATGCCTTTGCTCAAAGTCTGACCGAAGCAGAGCGGGAAATGCGTCTCTGAGACGTGACAGGTTGTTTTCATGAGCATGACTTCCAACCGTCCCTATCTGATTCGAGCTATCTGGCAATGGATCAGCGACAATGACATGACGCCGCATCTGCTGGTGAATGCGGATGCCAAGGACGTCGAGATTCCCCGTCAATTTGTTGAAGACGGACGTATCGTGCTGAATGTCAGTGCGAATGCGGTCAGGGATCTGGATTTGGGGAACGAGTATGTGTCTTTTGGTGCGCGTTTTTCCGGTTCACCCATGAATGTATTGCTGCCAGTATCGGCTGTATTGGGAATCTACTCAAAAGAGAATGGTCAGGGAATGCTGTTTCCTGAAGATGAAAGCGCCTCTTCGCCTGATGGTGATGAACCCGATGATACACCACCATCTTCCGGTGGACGCCCGAGTTTGAAGGTCGTCAAATAGTCTACTCCCGTGGGGAAGTAGCACTTTATTCTGAACCAGCAGCTTGTGCCTGAAATGTTTCAGCACAAGGCGAATTTCACCGCCAATACCCCATGGCGCCCGCTCTTGCTCAAAGGTTATGCTTTGACCCCTGGGGTTAATGTTTTTTGGGAAAGGGAATAATCTCGGCGGATGGCGTTGTTTCTGGCATTTCGGCGACGATCTTTTCCTGTTCGATGGTATGTCTGCCTTTGATGTGAACGGCTTCCAACTGCTTCCCTAATAACAACACGTAACCTGATTCCCGCAAGCTGCCATCAATGCTGTAGTCGAAGCGGAACATGCGTCTGAAGCGTAACCCTTCAGCAGTCCAGCGTAAGGCAAAACGTTGCAGATATACACTGTCATCGAGTAGTTGGTAACGCTCTTTGTCACAGGCGGCACGGCTGATGCCAACGGCAAGTTCCCTGGCGCGAGCAGACTCCAACCAGAACATGGTTATCAAGCCCAGAACGATGATCGCTGCGAGAGTGGAAGCCACTTGAGAACTGCTCCTGTGAGTATGTTTATGGGGAATACTAACAGAATTGTGAATGCCGCCGTGTAGATGGGATAAAATTCACAGAAACTTTATTGAGGAAATAAACGGTGAAATGGATAGATGAAATTCCCTTGGGTTTTCTGGTGTTGGCATCATTGTTTTTCGGATTGATGCCTTTTACTCCAGAGCCTCATGTATGGGAAAAGATCAAATTATTGATGGCGGGAAACCTGGTGAAACCGATTGATATCTTTGATCTGTTGATGCACGGAACACCCTGGGTGTTGTTGGGCATAAAGTTATGGCGTGAAGCGCAACTGCGACAAGAGGGCAAGCCTCCGTCGCAGTAACGATTCGCTACTGGTGTCAATGACGGGTTTCCCACCAGAGTGCGTCGGCAATGGCATGGGTCAGCACCCGTCCTGGTTGACGACGATGGCAACGCCATACCCCACGATGCCAATATCCCCGGCAACTACGAGGTCGATTGACCACCACCACTTTGGTAGGGGCAGGTTTTACCACCACCACGCGATAATGACCATGAGCAAAACTGGTTGTGGGGATTAACGTGATACTTGCGGCAAATATTGCAGCGCCCAGGGATTTGAAAAAAAGTGTGTTCATATTGGCTCTCCATTTTGTTGTCTGGTGTCTATTACAACGGAGAGAGCAGGAATCGGTTGACCGGTTATCGCTTCCTTTTACTCAGACGATCAAGTCGCAAGCGCTGGCGTTCATCGAACAGACGTCTGCTACCTGCCCAGATAGCGGTCAAGCTACCTAGCCCTGATCCGGCGGCGATAAGGAATAGAATCATCAATTGGTATTTGGCGGCTTCCATGGGAGGGCTGCCGCCGAGGATTTGACCGGTCATCATTCCCGGCAGGCTTACAATCCCGGCGGTGGTCATGGCATTGATGATGGGGATCAGCCCCGAACGCAGCGCATCGCGTCGAATGGATGCAATTGCCTGTGACCATTCATGCCCAAGCATCAATTGTGCTTCTATACGCTGGCGCTGCTCCCAGGTGTTGCGGGTGAGGTTGTCCAGGGCAATAGCGATACCTGACATGGTGTTGCCCAGTAACATGCCCAACAAGGGAATGAGGTACTGGGGTTGATACCAGGGGTGAACACCGATGACCACGGTCAACGCCAGCAAGGTGATGAGAAAAGAGGACAGGAACATGGACAGGGTTCCCAGTCCGTAGCCCCAGCTACCACGGAAGCGTCGCTGTTGCCTTGCCATGACTTCATAGCCGGCAACTGCCAGCATGACCAGGGTCATCAAGGCGATCAGCCATAAACTGGTTTGAGCAAACAGGGTTTTGAGGATCATCCCCAGGATCAGCAGTTGCACCGTGCTGCGCAGTACGGCGATGATCAATTGTTTGCCGATGCCTAGCTGCAAAGCCCAGGAAAGCGCCGCCAGCAGACAGACCAAGGCCGCAGATATTCCCAGATCCCAGCTTGATAGTTGAATCAGTTCCATGTCCAAGACGTTTCCATGAGCAATTTTCCTCGGTGCATATGTGCCTGGGCAGAACTGACCCGGGTGAGCTGTTTTGGGTCGTGGCTTACCCAAATGGCAGAAGCGGGGTGTTGCTTCAGATATTCCAGGATAATCTTTTCCACCACGCGGCTGTTGCTTGCGTCCAGATTGGCGGTGGGTTCATCCAACAACAATATCTCCGGCTGATTACTGAGCATGCGCACTACTGCGAGTCGCTGCTTCTCGCCACTGGACAAGCGACTGGTGTCCCAATCGAGGATTTCTTCAGGAAAGCCCAGTACCTTTAATTGGGGTAAAGACCAATGTTGTGCATGTTCACCCACGCGTTCTGCCCACCAATGGCTGTCGGCGGGCAGCAATGCAACCTTGCGACGCCACTGTGCGCCGCTGAATTGTTCCCGAGGCACCCCATTTAGCGTGATATGGGCAGAATTGACATCCAGGTCGGCAATGGCACGCAGCAACAGCGTTTTGCCGGAGCCAGAATCGCCATGTATCCCCAGGCATTGCCGGGATTCAAGGCTGAAGCTGGTTTCTTGAAGGAAATCCGTATGCAAATTGTGAATGACGAGGGTGCTGGGCATTTACTTAGACAAAGGGTGGTTTATAAGTCCAGCAATTATTTGAATGAGTGCTAGGCTTAAGTGAAGGAAACGCTGATCTATTCATGA
>CAYXOS010000152.1:2389-6464 GCA_964467115.1 uncultured Sedimenticola sp. | reverse complement strand
CTGGGGTATTGCGAAGGTTTGCAACGCAGAAATGAACGATTTTGTGCCGCAAGATGTCGTGTCATGAATCGATCAGAGCTTCCCTGGAGCAGCCAATACAATCACAACCTGGAGGAAATATTTATGAGCAGATTATTGTCAGGGTGCTTTGTCAGTAGCCTTACACTGAGCATTTGCGCCAATGGTTTTGCCGCGAATGGCGACATAACAGTCACTGGAACCACGTCTACAGAAGAACTGAAAGTCAATTCCATGGTCAGCGCCGGCGCACCTGAGTTCTCTTCCCCTGTATGCCATGACATTACTGGAATGTTGGGAAACTGTGATCAGCAAACACCTTACCGTGTCGCCAGGGTTGCTATCAATGGGGGTGATTACACCAGCCCTGTTGCCGCTGTGGATGACTTGGCGAGTTGGTGCGGCGTACCTTCATCAGCAAATCCTTGCCTGATACAACTGTACCCTGGTGTCTATGATATCGGCATTGGCTCCGTACATCTGGATTACGACCATCTGGATTTGGCGGGTAGTGGCAAGAACATCACAACCATCGTGGGACAAACAATATCCGCCAATTCGAAAGCAGTGGTTGACATTACCGCAAGCAGTTACGTTCACGACCTCAGTATTACCAACAACCGAGGACTGGCAAATGCAACGGCTGTGGCGATCGATGGTTTCGCAAAAAAAGCCGTTATATCGAGGGTGAACTTGAATGCGGATTCGTTAGCAAACATAAATGCCACAGCTGTACAGATTGGCATTGATGGAAGCCCCGCTTACCCAACCATAACAGACAGCTATTTGTATGCCCATGGCAGTGACAGTGTCAACACAGTTTCTGTCAAGAGCAACTCCAGGCTAACCCTGGAAGACAGTACACTCAGCGTAAAATGTTCTGCAGGCTGCCGCACCATCAACCTGAATCAAGGCAACTTGGTTGCACACCATATCGACGTCCAATCGACCTCTGATGTACTCTTCATGTGGGAAGATACCGACGGCCCCACCTACACCGCAACCATTACCGACTCTATCCTGTCCCGGGGAGGAGGAGTTGGAACAAGTATATTTAGCGGCACGGGAAATGACCACGCGGTTTCAATCGCAACCACCCAGTTAAAGAAAAACGGTGGTAGTCTGGGAAATGTTGGTACAGGAACACTCAAGTGTGTCTATGCCTACGATGATGATTTCAACGCCTTGGGTACAGATTGCCAGCCTCCTCCACCCTGACATCCCGGCGGTTTAGGCAAGTTCTGGAGTGAGCCTTGAGCAGAATAAAATTTCTGGTCATTCCGGTGAAGACCGGAATCCAGATATCCGCTCCGGAAAACCACTCACTCTTCCTGGATCCCTGCCTTCGCAGGGATGACGGGGACGCTCTTCGGGGAAACCGAGGCACTCGCCGGGATGACTGTGGTACTCGCTGGATCGACTAGCGCATACAGCTATCCAGTCTGTCCTGCATATATTTCAGTCCTTTCTCACGCAACAGTGCTACATTGCGCTGAGGAATGCTTTCCGGGTCTTGCCAGCTTTCCAGGGCAGCGGCCAAACCATCCTGGCGAATGAGATGAAACATGGGATAAGGTGAACGATTGGTATAGTTGGCAGGATCATCTTCGCTCATACCGTCAAAACAATAGTCTGGATGAAAGCTTGCCAATTGCAGCATGGCATCCATTCCTGCTTCTTCCAGCGCTGCCTGGGCGTCTTCCAGCACATCCAGATAGTCTTCAAAATCACCCAAGCCCTGAGAGACGATAAACAGCCCGGTTTCTGCTTGTTCCGCTGCACATTGGGCAAAATCCGCCATCTCTTCAATCAACGCCCCATACACGGCATCGCTATCTTGCACATCGCATTGAACATAACGAATGGTATCGGCTTCGAAAGGCACGCGGGCAAAAGGACACAAATTCAAGTCGATAACAACATTTTTTACCCAGCAACGGGTTTGATCAATAACAACACTCATTCCAGCACATCCACAACCATACCCGTTTCAAGCCTGCCTTCACCATCATGCAACAGGTTTTGTCCAAAATAGACATTGTTGCCCTGTTTTCGATAGCTCATCAATGTTTTCAGCGGCTCGTTTCCTTCCCGCTCACCAGTTTCCGGGTTCACCGTAGGAATAACACAGCGAGAACAGGGCTTGGCCACGCGAAATTCCATATTTCCGATACGAATGCGCTTCCAATCGTCTTCTGCATAGGCATGGCAACCGTCCACCACCAGATTGGGGCGGAAGCGCGTCATGGGCAGATCCAGACCCATACGCTGATTGAGATCATCCAGGGATGCCTGGGAAATCAGCAGGAAGGGAAAACCATCAGCAAAGCCTACTTCATCCTGGGGTTGGGCATAGCGCTGATCCACCTGGCGCTTTTGTGCTGATGGCAAATACACCAAGCGGCAGGATTGCATCAGAAAGTCACTCAACCACTGATCCGCTTCAGCACTCACGGGTTGGGCAATACATTCATCGCCCCATACCTGTACCTTCAGTTGCCCCAAGCCTTCGGATTGTACTTCCAGGTCAAACATACCTGGCGCATGAAGGTGTAGACCAGTTTCGGTAACCGTTGGGGTGATAAGCGCCATTCTGGGAAATTCCCGCTGGGTGAGGAAACGCCCCTGATCATTGACCAGCATCCAGTGGCGATCCAAAAGCAATCCACGTGCCCCGACGTCCATCTGGGAAAGAGACTCCCCAGCCAAAGATTTTACTGGATAGCGATACAAACCACTCAACAACATGCTCAAAACCCAATACCTACACCAATGTTACTGTAGCCGCCGCTACCAAAACCGAAACCGACGTTAACCCGCGGTTTTAGCGGAAATTTCTGATAGTGACTTTCCACATCTGACCAGCGCTTGATCTGGATGGCATTCAATGCAGGATAACGGTAAGTGGCTGCACCAACTTTTCCATCAGTGTAGCCCAACATGGGTCCCGTGACTGTTACCAAAGTCCCCGAAGAATATTCTGTGGGTTCAAGAAATCCGCGACGATCGGCAATAAAGCGACCTTGGGTGCCCCCACCAATATTCGGCACTCCCTTGCTATCAAGAGGATATGCCATGATCTCCAGCAGGGTTCGATCTTCGAGGTTTTTTACCGAGATAACACTGCCTCCCCAGGTAAAATCCCGCCCCTTGACACTGGGATCAGCAGACTGGGATAGTTGCGAGGGTTGTATGCCAGGAACAGTCACTGTACCCGTGGTAGTGCAAGCCGCGACGGGCAACAACAGTAGAACCAACATCAGATTACGCATATCTACCACCAATAAGGATAACGGGAATAACCCCACCAGGGATAACCTGGGTACATGCCCCAGCCATAATAGGGCGAATAATAATAGGGGTCATCGTAATGTTGCTTTTCCTTCCAACGATGAAATTCCTTTACCTCAACCACGGGATAAGGGTAGGCGTACTCCCCCACCAGTTTCCGCTCAACCCCAAGCAACTTTCCTCTGACCGTCATACGTTGCCCTTCAGGAAAGGTGGAAGGCTCTTGAAAACCGGAAAAACGTGCAATAAAGCGCGCATCCACTTCTCCTTCATCCACCGGCTCACCATCTTTTTCCAGTGATCTGCCCAGAATCAACACATCCGTATGCTCGGCAGTATTGACTACCTCCAACACCTCCCCACCCCAACGTACTTGAGCATTGGTAAAGGTTTGAGGAGATTGCTGTACCTGCTGAGCCTGAATAAGCGTTGCGGGAGCCTCGGCAATACCTTTGGGCAAGTTCGAAGCACAACCGCCCAAACCAAGGAAAACCACGCTAAGATATACAACTTTCTTCATATCTTGAATATTAGCGCAAATGAATAAAAAGTGCTGGATCTACCGAAGTAGCAAAAAAGACGAGATGTACCTTTATTTGGCTGTAGAAGATAATTTCGAGGATGTTCCTGAACTGTTGATGGCTGGCTTTGGTAAACCAAGTTTGATCATGGAGCTGGAATTGAGCCCACAGCGTCCTCTGGCACGGGTAAATGTTGACAAGGTCATGAAACAACTCGATGAAGAAGGCTATTTTCTACAGATGCC
>CAYXOS010000152.1:0-2289 GCA_964467115.1 uncultured Sedimenticola sp. | reverse complement strand
AGGATGCTAATACCTTAACGCGAGTAAATTGCTATGTGTATCGCCTTTCCCAAAGCCGCTGATGGCAGTGACACACACGAAACGTCCTGGAAATCTGCCTTGTTATTCTTGCCAAGAATGCTGGGTTTGCTGTGGATGCTATTGAAGTTGCTGACCACGGGCATGATGAACGTCATCAAAGACGGTCGCCGCACGGCTTGAAACAGGAATTGCCTCGGCACAAGGGTTCGGAGTCAAATCAAGGTAATATGCTGTAATACCAATACCTTGGAGTGATTTGACTCCGCCCCACATACACCAGATACAGGAAATTATACCTGCTCGCGTCGCGCTTTCTTGCGCTCATGTTCCTTGAGGAATTTCTTGCGCAAACGAATCGCTGTAGGTGTAATTTCCACCAGCTCATCATCTTCGATAAATTCCAGCGCCTGCTCCAGGGTAAAGACAACGGGTGGCACCAGAACCAGGGACTCATCCTTGCCCGATGCCCGCACATTGGTCAACTGCTTACCCTTGGTGGGATTGACCGTCAGGTCATTGTCACGGGCATGTAAACCGATAATCTGCCCCTCATACACGTCCTGGGCATGTTCAACGAACAACTTGCCGCGCTCCTGAAGATTAAACAAGGCATAGGCGAGGGCCTTGCCCTGGCTGTTGGAAATCAGTACGCCATTGGTACGCGGCGCAATACCCCCATGCTGGGCAGGACCATAATGATCAAAAACGTGATACATCAAACCTGTACCAGAGGTATTGGTCATGAATTCGGTTTGGAAACCGATCAATCCTCGTGATGGGATAATATAGTCCAGACGAACCCGCCCCGTCCCGTCTGGGGTCATATCCTTGAGCTGGCCCTTACGTGTTCCCAAGGCTTCCATCATGGCACCCTGATGCAGCTCTTCCACATCAACGGTTAGTTGCTCATACGGCTCGCAGACTTCACCATCGATTTCACGGAAAATAACTTCCGGACGTGAAACCGCCAGCTCAAAACCTTCCCGACGCATATTTTCCAGCAGTATGGACAAATGCAGCTCACCTCGACCGGAGACTTTGAATTTTTCCGGATCGGGACCTTCTTCAACCCGCAGAGCAACATTGGCAATCAGTTCGCGCTCAAGACGTTCTTTCAGTTGACGCGAGGTCAGGTATTTACCTTCCTTACCTGCAAACGGCGAGGTGTTGACCTGGAAGGTCATGGATACTGTCGGCTCGTCCACTGTCAAAGGAGGTAAGGCTTCAACCTGCTCTGGGTCACACAAGGTATCGGAAACATTTGGTGCTTCAATGCCGGTAATAGCGATGATATCCCCCGCTCGCGCTTCTTGAACTTCATGGCGCTGCAACCCCATGTAGCCATACACCAAACCGATTTTAGCCTTATGCTCTTCACCATCGTATTTGTGCACCATTACCTGCTGGTTGGGACGCAGGGTTCCACGGGTGATTCTTCCTACCGCAATAGCACCCACATAGCTGCTGTAATCCAGATTGGAAATTTGCATCTGGAAGGCGCCATCAGGATCAACATCAGGCACAGGACAGTTATCGACAATTGCCTGGAACAACGGCGTCATATCGCCTTCGCGCACATCGCTGTCATCTGAAGCATAGCCGTTGATCGCCGAGGCATAGATGATGGGGAAATCCAGTTGCTCGTCTGTTGCCCCAAGACGATCAAACAAATCGAATACCTGGTCAATTGCCCAGTCTGGGCGCGCACCATCACGGTCAATCTTGTTGACCACCACAATCGGGCGTAAACCATGCTCAAAAGCTTTCTGGGTTACAAAGCGTGTCTGTGGCATGGGGCCTTCTACCGCGTCCACCAGCAGCAGCACCGAATCCACCATAGACAGCACCCGCTCTACTTCACCCCCAAAGTCTGCGTGCCCCGGCGTATCAACGATGTTAATACGGTAGTCATTCCAGCTGATTGCTGTATTCTTGGAAAGAATGGTAATACCCCGCTCTTTCTCCAGATCATTGGAGTCCATCACCCGCTCGACTTCACCAAAACGCTCGCCAAGGGTTCCAGACTGCTTCAGCAGTTCATCAACGAGGGTGGTTTTGCCATGGTCAACGTGAGCGATGATGGCGACATTACGGAGTTTAGTTATCACAATTTACAAGCCAGATTTTAGGAAAGGGGGCGGATTATACCTTATTGAGCCTTTTATTTCCCTAAAAGCTCAAGGGTGCCTCTATTAATTCTGTTTGAGAAGATTCATGCATGAAGGCAGTGAGAATAAGGTGAAGATCGCAGCAAATACCTCAGGGCAC
>CAYXOS010000151.1:0-6513 GCA_964467115.1 uncultured Sedimenticola sp. | reverse complement strand
CCCAACGATGGCTGTAAGCCATTGAAAATGAAGGAAGCGGGAAACCGCGTTTTCCACTTCCGTGGTTGAAAAAGTCCACGGAAGGACTTTTCAGCATCCTGCTATAGGTGTACGGGTCAGTGACCAGATTTCGACCTGGGCGACGCCTGCTTTGGTCAGGGTTTTTGCGGCTTCCTGGGCTGTGGTGCCTGTGGTTACCACATCATCGATAATGGCGAGGTGGCGGTATCCTTTGGCGTTATTGAAACTGAAGCAGTTTTTCAGATTTTGCTTACGTTCCTGCTTGCGTAAATTGTGCTGAGGACGGGTTTCACGAATTTTCCTCAGCAACCAGGGTGACCAGGGTATATTGAGTTCCCTGGCTATGAATCCCGTCAACTCACTGGCGTGATTGAAGCCCCTGCGCCGCAGTTGCCGCTTGTACAAGGGCATGGGTAACAGCATTTCGGGCAGTTTGCGGGTAGATATTTTTCTGGCGAACAATTGCCCCAACAGCCGACCTGCTGCGAGTTTCTGATGAAACTTCAGCTGCTGGATTAAATCATCCACGGGAGCCTGGTAGAGCCAGGGAGCGACAATATGGCTGTATGCCGGGGGCTGCTGGCTGCATTGTCCACACAGCATTTCCTGGGTTGATTGGGTTTGTAAGGGCAGGGCGCAACAGGGGCAAAAGTGCTGATTCCACGGGAGTTTGTCCAGGCAATCCGGGCAAATATCCAGATTGTCATGCCCCGCTGCGCCGCATATCAGGCAAGTTGCTGGAAATAACCATTGCTGCCAGTTGTAAACCATAACGCCTCCTGCAAGTTGACAGATGAGAATCCTTCTCTAAACTGGTGCGGTTCTATTCTAGCGTTTTTTTACAAATAACTCATGACATCGACAATACGCCACGATTGGTCCATTGAAGAAGTGGAAACCCTGCTCAACCTGCCATTCAACGATCTGCTGTTTCAGGCACAGAGCATTCATCGACAGGAATTTGATCCCAACCAGGTGCAGGTGAGCACCCTGTTGTCCATCAAGACCGGGGCTTGTCCGGAAGATTGCGGTTATTGCTCCCAAAGTGCACGAAATGATGCGGAAGTGGAGCCAGAGCGGTTATTGCCTCTGGATGAAGTCCTGGAGTCAGCCACAGCCGCCAAAGAAAAGGGCGCAACCCGCTTTTGCATGGGTGCGGCATGGCGCAACCCCACAGACACCAACCTGAAGACTGTGGCGACCATGGTAAAAGCGGTAAAGGATATGGGGATGGAAACCTGTCTCACCCTGGGTATGCTTACCGCAGAACAGGCGCAGACCCTGAAGAACGCCGGGTTGGATTATTACAACCACAACCTGGATACATCACCAGAATTCTATGGTGAAGTGATCACCACACGTACTTATGAAGACCGTCTGCAAACCCTCGATCATGTACGTCAGGCGGGGTTGAATGTCTGTTCTGGCGGGATTTTGGGAATGGGCGAAAGTCGCCGCGACCGCGCTTCCATGCTCTGTCAGTTGTCCAATCTGCCCAGTCATCCTGAATCTGTACCCATCAACCTGCTGGTGCAGGTGCAGGGCACCCCCTTGTTTGGTGTGGAAGAGCTGGATTTGCTGGAATTTGTGCGCACTGTGGCGACTGCTCGCATCATGATGCCAAAATCCTATGTGCGTTTGTCTGCAGGACGTACCGAAATGAGTGACGAACTACAGGCATTGTGCTTTTTTGCCGGTGCCAATTCCCTGTTCTATGGTGAGCGTCTGTTGACCACTGACAACCCGGAAACGGATCGTGACAAACAATTGTTTGCGCGTTTGGGTTTGTCCATGGAAGCCCATGTGGAAACAGAGAAACCGCCCCAGGGCAGAGCCTGTCACCGGGTTTGATGAAAGACCTGCGCCCGGCACTGGAACAGGCGAAACGCGAGTACTTGTATCGCCGTCCACTGATCCTCGATTCACCCCAGCAGCCGCAACTGAGCGTGGATGGCAAACCCATGCTCAGTTTTTGCAGCAATGATTATCTGGGGCTGGCGGCGGATGAGCGGGTGGCGGCGGCGTTTTGTCAGGGTGTGCAGCAATGGGGCAGTGGCAGTGGTGCGGCGCATCTGGTTTCCGGGCATACCCGCGCTCATCAGCAATTGGAACAGGAACTGGCAGCAGCCACCGGCTATGAACGGGCGTTGTTGTTTTCCAGCGGTTATATGGCAAACCTGGCGGTTATCACCACCTTGTTGGAGCGCGGTGATACGGTAATACAAGACCGTCTCAATCACGCCTCACTGGTGGATGGCGGACGTTTGTCTGATGCTCGTCTGTTGCGTTTTGCCCACGGCGACTTGCAGTCCATGGACAGACAGTTGCGCAACGCATCCGGGGAAAAACTGCTGGCGGTAGATGGGGTGTTCAGCATGGATGGTGATCTGGCGAATCTGCCCCAAACAGCTGCATTGTGCCAACAGCATAACGCCTGGCTGATGGTAGATGATGCCCATGGTCTGGGGGTTTTGGGTAAAAAAGGCGGGGGTAGTGTGGCGCACTGGCAACTCGATTCACAGCAAGTCCCCATCCTCATGGGAACCCTGGGAAAAGCCCTGGGAACTGCCGGTGCCTTTGTCGCCGGTTCTGAAGAATTGATCGAAACCCTGATTCAAAAAGCGCGTACCTATATTTTTACCACGGCCTTGCCTGCTGCCGTGGCGGAAGCGACCCGTTGCAGCCTGGCTATTGTGCAACAGGAGCACTGGCGACGTGAGCGTTTGCAGGAATTGATCGGGCGTTTTCGGGACAAGACTGCTGCACTGGGCTTTGAAACCTTACCTTCTGCAACGGCGATTCAACCTGTGATCGCAGGCAGTGCGGAAAAAGCCCTCGCCTGGAGCGCCCAACTTGCCGCCCAGGGCATTCTGGTTACTGCCATTCGTCCACCAACAGTGCCACAAAACAGCGCCCGTTTGCGTATTACTTTCAGCGCCAGTCACAGCGACGAACAGTTGCAGCAGTTGCTCCATGGGTTGGAGAAAATTCAGCCATGAATCTGCATACCCACAGCAGCGGTACAGGCCGTGATTTGTTTCTTCTTCATGGCTGGGGCATGAATGGCTCGGTATGGTTGCCCTGGCTCAAGACCTTGACCCAGGATTTTCGGGTAACGGTGGTGGAATTACCCGGTCATGGCGAGTCGCCCTGGTCCAAATCCTTCACCCAACTGGCTACCTGGGCAGAGCAGGTGTTAGCGGTGGCTCCCCATGATGCGGTTTGGATTGGCTGGTCTTTGGGCGGGTTGGTCATGCAACAGGCCGCCATCATGCATCCGGAAAAAATACGCGCAATCCTGGGGGTGGCAAGCTCTCCCTGTTTTGTGCAGCGTGAAGACTGGGATTGCGCCATCGACCCTGTGGTGTTGAAGAATTTTGCCGCTGAATTACAAGCCGATACATCCAAAACCCTGCGCCGTTTCCTCAGCTTGCAGGTTCAGGGTGCTGCCGATGCCAAAACCATGCTGCGACAATTGCAGCAAGAGTTTGCTCATCGTCCCCAGCCGCATCCCGAAGCATTGCAAACCGGCTTGAATCTGCTGTTGAATACAGATTTGCGACAACAATGGGCGAACATTGAACTGCCCACAGGCTGGATGTTGGGTGACAGAGATACCCTGGTTCCAAAATGTCTGGCGAAAGCATTACCCCAATTTCATGCGGACTTGTCTGTGCAATTGGTTTCAGGTGCCGCCCATGCGCCGTTTCTGTCTCATCCCCTGCTGTGTAAGCGGCTACTCGAGGATTTTATCGCCCATGTCTGAATCACCGATTGATAAAGAACGGGCGCGCAAGGCGTTCAGTCGTTCTGCCAATAGCTATGATGAGGCGGCGGTATTGCAGCGCGAGGTCAGCGCACGCATGTTACAACGTCTCGATCTGGTGACCCTGAAGCCAAACAATATCCTTGATCTGGGATGCGGTACCGGGCACCAGACCCAGCAGTTGCTGCAGCGGTATCCCCGGGCAAGGGTTCATGCCCTGGATTTTGCCCTGCCCATGCTTGACCATGCGCGCAAAAAAGGTCGCTGGTTGCGTCGTCCTGCCTGTATTTGTGGGGATATGGAGCATCTGCCCCTGGCTGATGACAGCATGGATCTCATTTGCTCCAGTCTGGCATTTCAGTGGGCGAGTGATCCGCAGCGCTTGTATCAGGAATGCCTGCGGGTGTTGCGCCCCGAGGGATTGCTGATGTTTACCACCTTCGGTCCTGATACCTTGTATGAATTGCGTTCAGCCTGGGCAGGGGTGGACAGCCATGCTCATGTCAGTCCCTTCATGGATATGCATGACCTGGGTGACATTCTGGTGAACAGTGGTTATGCCGCGCCGGTCATGGATGTAGAGCGCATTGTGCTTACCTATGCAGAAGTGGATGATCTGATGCAGGATTTGAAAAGCATCGGTGCTAACAATGCCAGCTCACAACGTTCCCGGGGATTGACGGGAAAAGCGCGCATGCAAGCCATGCGGGATGCCTATGAACGTTTTCGTCGCGATCAGCTGTTACCCGCAACCTATGAAGTGGTGTACGGACATGCCTGGGCACCGGAGAACAAGCATGTCAGTGTTTCCGTGGATGCGTTGATCCATTCCAGGAAGTCTGGTTAATATCCCGTCATCTAACTGTGACGCTATCAGCAGCAGTCCGTGAAAAACGCCGTAAATACATCCATGTAGGCTTGACTGCGGCTTCCCTGCCGCAGATATTTTCACGCACTACCACTGGTAACGTTCTCAATGGCTTACGTTGATAGTTGACGTGGTCCTGCCCGGCAGGCTGAGATAAGTGGCGATGGTTTCTGCACATACCTTGTCCAGCCGGGGTATGCGCCCTAGCAATGGTGCTTTGATGCGCTGTTTCAAGGTCTGGATATTGTCTTCCGCCAGGGACATGTTGGCATCCACATGATTGGCTATCCAGCCAGCCAGGGGTTGTCCACTGGCGATAATGGCTTCTGCGCTGAGCAGCGCGTGATTGATACATCCCAGACGCAAGCCCACCACCAAAACCACAGGTAGTTGCAACTCACGGCACAGGTCTGCCATATCGTTATCGTCGTTCACGGGAACTTTCCAGCCCCCAGCACCTTCCACGATCACGGCTTCATGACTGTTGCGCAGTTCCTGGTACTGTTGTGAAATCTGCTCCAGATCAATCCGGGTATCGACTTGTTTAGCCGCCAGATGGGGGGCGACGGCGGGCTCAAAACAATAAGGGTTGATCTGCGAATAAGACAGGGGAGGTTGGCACTGACTTTGAATGGCAAGGGCATCCGGGTTGAGCAGCCCATCATGGGTACGCAATGCGCCAGCGGCGACGGGCTTCATGCCGGCGGTTTTCAGCCCTCGTTGCAGACAGAGTTGCATGAATCCCAGGGTGACCAGGGTCTTTCCACAATCGGTATCTGTTCCTGTAACGAAAAAATGCATAGAGCTGAGTCCTGAGTTTGGGCAAAAAAAAGCCTGGAAAGAGGATTCCAGGCTTTTTCAGGGGTATTGTCAAGATCAAGCGGCGATTTTTTCCTGAAGTTTGACCATGGCCGCCTTTTCGATCTGGCGGATACGTTCAGCAGATACGCCATACTCATCTGCCAGTTCGTGCAAGGTCGCTTTCTTTTCAGATAACCAGCGACGTTGCAGAATGTCCTGACTGCGTTCGTCCAGATCCTGCATGGCAGCGTACAAGCGTTGGTGGCTGTCTTGTTCGCTGTCTTCAGCTTCCACGATGCTTTCGGGTTCCATGCGCATATCTGGCAGATAGCTGGCAGGTGCCACATGGTCGTCCTCAGAATCCGTATCCATGGGGTCAAAAGCCATATCGTAGTTGTTCAGACGCGCTTCCATGTTGCGAACTTCCTCGGGTTTTACACCCAAGTCACTGGCAACATCCTGCACTTCCTGCTCGGTAAACCAGCCCAGACGTTTTTTGCTGCTGCGCAGATTGAAGAACAGTTTGCGCTGTGCCTTGGTGGTGGCGATTTTTACGATGCGCCAGTTGCGCAGAATGAATTCGTGAATTTCTGCCTTGATCCAATGTACTGCAAAAGAAGCCAGGCGCACCCCGACGCTGGGATCAAAGCGACGCACGGCTTTCATCAGCCCCACAGTGCCCTCCTGTACCAGGTCTGGCTGGGGAAGACCATAGCCTGAATATTGACGCGCAATCCGCACCACAAAGCGCAAATGTGTCATGACCAGTTGTCTGGCAGCTTCCAAATCCTGCTTTTCATGCCAACGCACGGCAAGATCATGCTCTTGCTGTTGACTGAGCATGGGCAACTGAAAGGCTGCACTCACATAAGATTCCATGCTTCCTGTGGGCATGGTGGCAGTAACGAGTTGTTTTTTATTCATTTTCTATAACCCCTGTAAAAAAATATATTGTCTAGATTAGCATTGCTCTGGTAATAAAACCAGTAAAATTAGCACTCGTGATATAGGAGTGCTAACAAGCGCAAAAGTTCCAGAAAATAGTCGGTTTTTCCTG
>CAYXOS010000150.1:0-6528 GCA_964467115.1 uncultured Sedimenticola sp. | reverse complement strand
ACGGACTCGAGTGTAGAGCACTTCAAGTGCACTATGCTGCGTACAGAGTAAATCAGACCTTTGTAAATTGCCGACCAAGCGCATGGATCCACAGCCTGTGGGCAGGTTTTTCACCGAGTTTTTTGTCAAATGTTAAAAAGCCACTTCAATCCGGGGTGTGAGGCTGTCTCGGGCTCTCAGTGGCGATTTGCGGCATTTATCTTTCAACCTGCACCATGAGATGGATTTGTGGTAAAATTCCGCTCCTAATTGCTTTACGCCAGTCAGGCTTGAATTACCCATGACAGAATTCGCCAAGGAAGTCCTCCCGGTCAATCTCGAAGACGAGATGCAGCATTCGTATCTCGATTACGCCATGAGCGTCATCGTAGGGCGTGCCTTACCGGATGTCAGAGATGGCTTGAAACCTGTGCACCGGCGCGTGTTGTACGCCATGAGCGTACTCAACAACGATTGGAACAAGCCGTACAAGAAATCGGCGCGGGTGGTCGGTGATGTCATCGGTAAGTATCACCCTCATGGTGATACGGCGGTGTATGACACCATCGTGCGCATGGCGCAGCCATTCTCGTTGCGCTATATGTTGGTGGATGGTCAGGGTAACTTCGGTTCGGTAGATGGCGATTCTCCTGCTGCCATGCGTTACACCGAAGTTCGTATGGCGAAGATTGCCCATGAGCTTCTGGCCGATATTGAAAAGGAAACCGTCGATTTCATTCCTAACTATGATGAATCGGAATCTGAACCCACGGTACTGCCAGCAAGAGTTCCCAATTTGCTGGTCAACGGATCTTCCGGAATTGCCGTGGGCATGGCAACCAATATTCCGCCCCATAATCTGACGGAAATCATCAATGCCTGTATTGCTGTAATCGATACGCCGGAAATATCCATAGATGAACTGATGGCCTATGTGCCAGGGCCGGATTTCCCCACCGCAGGGATCATCAATGGCGCCAAGGGCATCCGCGAAGCCTACCGTACCGGACGGGGCAAGATCTACGTTCGTGCCCGCACGCATTTCGAGGAAATGGATAACGGCAAGCAGCGATTGGTTGCCACTGAACTGCCGTATCAGGTCAACAAGGCGCGGCTAATGGAAAAAATAGCCGAGCTGGTCAAAGACAAAAAGATTGAAGGCATCACCGAGATGCGTGACGAATCTGACAAGGACGGCATGCGCATGGTGATCGAATTGCGCAAGGGTGAAGTGGGCGAAGTGGTGCTCAATAACCTGTTCAAGCAAACCCAGATGCAAAGTGTGTTTGGTATCAATGTGGTAGCTTTGGTTGATTCCCAGCCACGCACGCTGAATTTAAAGCAACTGCTGGAATATTTTATTCGTCATCGCCGTGAAGTGGTGACGCGTCGTACGATCTTCGACTTGCGCAAGGCACGCGCTCGGGCGCATTTACTCGAAGGTCTGGCGGTTGCCCTGGCAAATATCGATGAAGTCATTGCGCTGATCAAGGCGGCTCCCAACCCGGCGACAGCAAAGAAAGAACTGTGCGCACGCTTGTGGAAGTCAGGTACCTTGGAAGACATGCTGTCTCGTGCCGGGGCAGATGCTTCCCGTCCAGACGATCTGGATGAAGGGTTTGGCTTGACGCCAGAGGGCTATCGTCTGACAGAAACCCAGGCGCAGGCGATTCTGGATTTGCGCTTGCAAAAACTCACTGGTCTGGAGCAGGACAAGATCATCGCCGAGTTCCAGGAATTGCTGGACAAGATTGCTGATTTGCTCGATATCCTTTCCAGTTCCGAGCGTCTGATGGCCGTGATCAAAACAGAATTGTTGCAGATCAAAGAACAATTTGGTGACGAGCGTCGCACTGAAATCATTGCTGATCGCCTGGATCTGACCCTTGAAGACCTGATTACCGAAGAAGACGTGGTGGTAACTCTGTCTCACCAGGGCTATGCCAAGGCACAATCCCTTGATACTTACCAGGCACAACGCCGTGGTGGACGCGGCAAGACCGCCACCACCACCAAAGATGAAGATTTTGTCGATAAACTGTTTGTTGCCAGCACCCACGATACGATTTTGTGTTTTTCCAGTGCGGGTAAAGTTTATTGGCTGAAAGTGTATGAATTGCCTCAGGCAGGTCGTAACGCCAGGGGTAAACCCATGGTGAATCTGCTGCCCCTGGAAGATGGTGAACGCATCAATGCGGTGCTGCCGATTCGTGAATACACCGAAGATCGCTATATTTTCATGGCAACTGCCAATGGCACGGTGAAGAAAACACCATTGACTGATTTCTCCCGTCCCCGCGCCAGCGGCATCATTGCCGTGGATTTACGTGATGACAACCAATTGATTGGTGTGGACATCACGGATGGCAGTCAGGACATCATGTTGTTCAGCAGTGCCGGCAAAGCGGTGCGTTTCAATGAATCTACTGTACGTGCCATGGGGCGTACTGCTGCCGGTGTGCGCGGTATTCGTCTGGATGACGGTCAGCGGGTGATTTCCCTGGTGGTTGCCACCGAGGGTGATGTGTTGACGGTATGCGAAAACGGCTATGGCAAGCGCACGGATATCAACCAGTTTGCGGTCAAGGGACGCGGTGGCAAAGGATTGATCTCCATCCGCACTTCAGAACGCAATGGTGCTCAAATTGGCGCTATTCTGGTGGATGAAGATGATGAAATCATGCTGATTACCGATGGCGGTACCCTGGTGCGCACCCGGGTCAGTGATGTATCACGCATGGGACGGGACACCCAGGGTGTGAAAATGATCGCCTTGAGCAAGAAAGAAAAACTTATTGGCATCGCCCGAGTAGAAATGCTCGATGGTGATGACGATGAATCCGAAAACGAAACAGAGGAAGAATCGTCTTGAGAAATTTTTGATCGATTCTTGAACTCAACCTGAATCCCATGAGTTTTTGAATAGATCAGCATCTCCATTACTTAATTGTCCACAGATGTAATCTGTAGTAACCCACAGGAAACCCACAATGTCACGAATCTATAATTTCAGCGCTGGTCCTGCCGCGCTTCCCGAAGCTGTATTGAAACAAGCCCAGGATGAGATCCTGGATTGGCATGGCGCTGGTATGTCGGTCATGGAAATGAGTCATCGTGGCAAGGAATTCATGAGTATTGCGGCTCAGGCAGAAGCCGATTTGCGTGAAGTGATGGCGATTCCTGACAACTACAAGGTGCTATTCCTGCAAGGCGGCGCGTCCAGTCAGTTTGCCATGGTGCCTTTGAATTTGATCGGGCGTACCGGCAAGGCTGACTATATCAACACCGGCTCCTGGTCAAAGAAAGCCATTGCCGAGGCGAAACGTTATGGCGATGTGAACGTGATTGCCGATACTTCGGCTGATTTCAAAGCACCAGCAGAAGGCGATTTGAGTTTCTCCAGTGATGCGGCTTATGTTCATTACACGCCAAATGAAACCATTCAGGGCGTAGAATTCCCCTATGTACCGGATACGGGCGATATTCCTCTGGTGGCGGATATGTCTTCCACCATTTTGTCGCGTCCCATGGATGTTTCCAAATTCGGCATCATCTATGCGGGTGCGCAGAAGAACGTGGGACCAGCCGGGCTGACTTTGGTCATCGTGCGTGATGATTTGATCGGCCATGCCGCTGAAAGTTGTCCTGCCATGCTTGATTATCAAATTCATGCAGATGCCGGATCCATGTACAACACACCGCCTACCTATAGTTGGTATCTCGCGGGCTTGGTGTTTGCCTGGTTGAAAGAAAATGGTGGTCTGGTTGCGATGGCGGAAATCAACAAGCGCAAAGCCGATGCCTTGTATGCAGCCATTGATGACTCCAGTTTTTACGCCAACCCCGTGGACAAGGCATGTCGTTCCTGGATGAATGTTCCCTTTACCCTGGCAGATGCGGATCTGGATGCCAAATTCCTGGAGGAAGCTGGGGCAGCTGGCTTGAAAACCTTGAAAGGGCATCGCTCTGTGGGTGGTATGCGCGCCAGTATCTATAACGCCATGCCAGAGTCTGGCGTGCAGGCGCTGATTGATTTCATGCGCGATTTCGAACAACGTAACCCTTGAGCAGGATATAGATGATGTACAAAATTTTAACCCTGAACAATATTTCTTCTGCGGGTTTGGAGCGACTGCCACGTGACAGTTACGAAGTGGCATCTGAAATCGGTAGCCCCGATGCTATTTTATTGCGCTCCTACAAGATGCATGACATGGAAATACCCGAAACCGTCAAGGGCATTGGTCGTGCTGGCGCGGGTGTGAATAATATTCCTGTGGACAAGATGACCGCCAAGGGTATTCCGGTGTTCAATGCCCCGGGCGCCAATGCCAACGCGGTGAAGGAATTAGTTATTGCCGGGATGCTCATGGCGGCACGCAATATTGGCCCCGCATGGAAGTTTGCAAAATATCTTGAAGGTGATGATGCCGCCATCAGCAAGGCAGTAGAATCGGGCAAGAAAAACTACGTTGGCTTCGAGCTTCCCGGTCGTACCCTGGGGGTTGTTGGACTGGGTGCCATTGGGGTGAAAGTCTGTAATGCAGCACGCAAGCTGGGCATGAATGTCGTGGGTTTCGATCCTTCCATTACCGTCAAGTCCGCCTGGAAACTGGAAGCGGATGTGGAGCAGGCATTGTCCATCGATGATCTGTTGTCTCGTGCAGATTTCGTAACCTTCCACGTACCTCTGAATGAACATACGGCCAACATGATCAATCCTGAGCGCATCAAGCTCATGCCCGATAATGCCATCGTGCTGAACTTTGCACGCAACGGTATTATCGATGATGAGGCAGTGGTTGCCGCACTGGATAGCGGTAAATTGTATGGTTATGTCTGTGACTTCCCAAGCAATTTACTCAAGGAACATCCGCGCTGCATCACCTTGCCGCACCTGGGCGCTTCCACCCGTGAAGCTGAAGAAAACTGCGCCATCATGGTAGCGGATGAAATCAAGTCCTGGTTGGAAGATGGCAATATCGTCAATTCAGTGAATTTCCCCGAGATCAATATGCCTCATGGCGATAATCCTCGTCTGGTGGTAGTAAACAGTAATGTCCCCAACATGCTGGGGCAAATTTCTACTGACCTGGCAGAAGCCAGTCTCAATATTGTCGATATGTTGAATAAATCCCGGGATGATATCGCGGTGACGCTGATTGACCTGGAGAGCCAGCCAACTCAGGAAGTGATGGACAAGATTGCCTCTGTGGAAGGGGTATTATCAGTACGTTGCCTGAGTTGTCAAAAGTAGTATGAGGGTGGCGTCAGCGTTTTGACGCACTCTTTGAGTGGAATAAACCATGAGTACCGAAGCCGAAAAACTCAACGCCATCCGCGAACGCATCGATAGCATTGATGAACAGGTTCAGGATTTGATCAATGCACGTGCGGATGCTGCAGCGGAAGTTGCTCGTATCAAGCAGGAAAGTGGTGGTGAAGCCGTCTACTATCGCCCGGAGCGTGAAGCCCAGGTGTTACGCATGGTCAAGGCGCGTAACAAAGGGCCCCTGGATGCCGAAGAAATGGCACGCCTGTTCCGTGAAATCATGTCTGCTTGCCTGGCGTTGGAATACCCGTTGAACATTGCCTTCCTGGGGCCAGAAGGCACCTTTACCCAGGCAGCAGCCCTGAAGCATTTCGGGCATTCTGTCAGCACCATGCCTCTGGGGTCTATTTCTGATGTATTTCAGGAAGTGGAAGCGGGAAATTGTCAATATGGCGTGGTGCCAGTGGAGAATTCCACCGAAGGTGTGATCAGCCACACTCTGGACATGTTTTTCAGTTCACCGTTGCAAATTTGTGGTGAAGTGACCTTGCGCATCCATCATAATTTGCTCTCTAATGCGACGTCTTTGCAAGACATCGAGAGGCTTTATTCTCATCAGCAGTCCCTGGCGCAATGCCGGGGGTGGCTGGACAGACATTTGCCAACTGTGGAGCGTATTGCCGTAGGCAGTAATGCCGAAGCTGCCGCTATTGCCAGGGAAGACTGCAATGCTGCGGCTATTGCCAGTGAAACAGCGGGTGAAATCTATGCCCTGGGGGTGCTCGCCAGCAATATCGAAGACGAGCCCGGTAATACCACGCGTTTCTTGATTATTGGCAATCAGTATGTCCCCGTGTCGGGTGAAGACAAAACCAGCTTGCTTATTTCCACCAAGAATGAAGCGGGGGGCTTGCACCGTCTGCTGGAACCCCTGGCTGAACATGGTGTGAGTATGACCCGCATCGAATCCCGTCCTTCCCGTCGTGGTGTATGGGACTATGTGTTTTTCATCGATGTTGATGGTCACAAAGATCAGCCTCATGTAGCCAAGGCACTGGCTGCACTGCAAAAACAGGCAGGCATGTACAAAATTCTGGGTTCTTATCCAAAAGCCGTTTTGTAACCTGTAGGCGACGACGTTACCGGGCTTTTCAGATGCGAGATGGAGGTTCACGAATCGATCAGCGCTTCCCTAGCAGCAACTGTTGAAAAAGTCCTTCCCTGGACTTTTTCAACCACGGAAGCGGAAAACGCGGTTTCCCTCTTCCTTCATTTTC
>CAYXOS010000149.1:0-6708 GCA_964467115.1 uncultured Sedimenticola sp. | reverse complement strand
GTTTTCTATCCTAGTGGATATTGAAAGATATCGCAAACAAGTTACTTCTACTTGATAATACCGCTGTGTAAGACCAATTTGGCTTCAGATAAAGATGGACACCGTCTCATGTTGCATTTCAATGAGTTGAGGCTTCAAGCCTGTCGTACTCCGGTGCCTTCGTTTTTGCCAATGAAACAATCCGCTGACAAGTTATTAACTTCGATTCAAATAATTTTTAAGCCCAGGATGCGGGGTAAACAACAGCATCCATACAGCGATCAGAGTTACAAAAGTTTCCAGTTGAGCATTTCTCCCGCACCAAGGGGAATCAGTTTTTGTTTTCCAAATGCCAGTTGCTTCGGTATTTCCCAAGGAATACGAGCTAAAGTGATTGTTTCCCTGTTTCTGGGCATTCCATAAAAGTCTGCACCGTTAAATGAGGCAAATGTTTCCAGTTTGTCCAAAGCATTTGCTTCCTCAAAAGCTTTTGCATACAGCTCTATTGCCGCATGGGCGCTGTACATTCCTGCACAGCCACAACTTGTTTCCTTTGCATCTTGTGCGTGAGGTGCACTATCTGTTCCAAGGAAAAAACGTGGGTCGCCACTAGTTGCCGCGTCGATCAATGCCAGACGATGTTCTTCACGCTTGAGCACGGGCAAACAATAGTGGTGCGGGTTGATTCCGCCTTTGAAAATAGCATTTCTGTTCATCAATAAATGCTGTGGCGTAATGGTTGCCCCAAGATTTTCTTCAGTAGAACGAACCAGAGCAACAGCATCTTTGGTAGTGATATGCTCGAATACCACTTTCAGACCAGGAATTGCCTGCAGTAGCGGAAGAAGCACCCTTTGAATAAAAACTGCTTCGCGGTCGAAGACATCAACAGATGAATCGACAACCTCTCCATGCACCAGCAATGGCAGTTGTCTGTCTGCCATGACTTCAAGCACAGGATATACTTTGGTTAGATCGGACACGCCTGCATCAGAATTAGTCGTCGCCCCGGCCGGATAATATTTAACCGCTTTGACAACCCCGGATTCTACCGCAGCCTCTATGTCTTCAGGGCGAGTGTTTTCGGTAAGATAAAGGGTCATCAGCGGATTGAAATCAGCCCCTGATGGTACCGCTGCCAGGATTCGTTGCCGATAGGAAATAGCATCTGCTGTGGATATCACTGGGGGCTTGAGGTTTGGCATGACGATAGCACGGGCAAAACGCTTTGCTGTATGGGGAACAATATCAGCAAGCACATCACCATCTCGCAAGTGAATATGCCAATCGTCAGGCCGGGTAAGACTCAATTTATCGAGCATGAGGAAATCCTTGATTCGACATAATGCAGCTCTCCAAAGACTTTGGCTTCAACGACCAAACAGGCCTTCCAACCCACCTTTTCCCAATTGATCTTTCAATTTGTCTCCCGCTTTATCCAGCAATTCCTGTTTTTTCTCTTCGATTTGTTTGCCTGCATTGGCTTTTAGCGCTGCAGTCAAATCCACAGTAGGTGAAGGATTGTCCAGCTTGCCCTTGATACGCACAGGAATGGCGACACCATTGAGATTATCCTTACCGCCCTGTCCTTCCAATGAATCAACTATTTTGGTGGTCAACAAATAATTTATCTGCTCCTTAACCAAATCAACCTTACCTTTGCCAGTAACACGCAACACCGGTGACGCAAGATACAGATCCTGATTGTCAACAACACCATTGGTGATTTTGCCCGTGGCTTTCAGTTCTGCAAAATCGGTGGTTTGAGGTTCATCTGAAACAGCCTGCCCCGTAGCTTTGCGGATCGCTTGAGCCAGATTAAATCCGATATATGCGCCGTCCTTGAATTGAAAAGAAAAATTGCCATTGAGGTGTTGTTTGATTTCAGCATCCGTCAATCCCTGGCCGCTGACATTGACTGTAATATTTCCCAATCCCTTGAGTTGGGCTTTTCCTGTCAAATCCTTGAGTAACGGTTCGATCTGAATACCAGTCAGCTTTTTACGTGCGCTGAATTTGGGGGTCTCCTTACGCACATCCAGCTTTATTTTTCCGCTAAACTGCCCTTGGTATAACTTTGCAGAAATGGGATCCAAACTCAGCAATCCTTTTCGAGATTTAACCTTTAGCGCAATGGCTTCCATATTCAAGCCATTCAGTTTCAGCTTTCCAACAGTAAAGCTGGCATCAAGTTTCAGTTTTCGCAAGGCAGTGAAATCTGTTTTTTGAGCCGTTTTTTCAGCCTTGTCATCCTGCTTCGGGGAGGAAGCTGCTTCTTCTTTGGTTTCTGTTTGGGGGGGTAGATATCGATCCAGATCAATGCTGTCGAGGGTGAAATCAGCCTTCACCACAGGCCCGTTGAAAGACAGGATATTTACACTGCCATCCAATTTGGAATCATCCAACGTGATGGCGATTGGTTTTACCGTCAAAGAATCTCCTTGTTGAATGACAAAGATATTTCCCGATATGCGTGACAATGCTTCAGGGTCTGCAGTAACAACCTCAATGCCAGCTATTTTCAGCAAGTTTCTGAGATTGGTCTTTTGCAAAGCCAGCTTAGCTTCGAGGCGGGGGGTGGCATTCAGTTCTGAAACACTCAGGTCGCCAGTGATATCGACATTCAAACCGGATAGGGAAAAATCGCTCAATGCCAATACACCCTGCCCCTGATCCAGCCCAACGTTCGCCGCCATGGCGAGTTTGACACCTTGTTCAGGTAAACCAGCGCCCGTGGCATCCACATCCAATGCCAACGCTGACAAATCCAGTCGCTGGAAATCCTTGGAAAAAGTCATGTCGGTAGACATGGCAAAATCCAGCTTCATAACAGGCTGGGTGTTTTCCAGTTTGAAGCCCAATTTGAATGGAACAGACTTTCCTGGCAACAACTCACCCACTTTCAAAACAAGTTGATCCAGTTTTATGCGCCGTCCCTGCTGCTTGTCATCGAAATGCAGACTGACATCTTCAAGCTCTATCCCTTTAAGCTCAAAGTCAAATTCGCTGGGGTCGAAGCTATCACCATCATCATCAGATTTCTTTTTCTCGGATTTGCTATCTGTACCAGTAGCAGCGAGGTTTTCCCAATTGCCCTTACCTTTCTTATCCTTGGTTAAATTGAGTGCGACACCCTTGATGACAACGGTATCTACTGCAATTATCTTTTCAAACAAGGGTTTGATGGCGACTTTGATATCCAGTTCTTTTGCGATAGCCAAAGGCTCCGACCCAAATCCTGGGGCATTACCCAAAGTGACATCGGACAATTGAATGCCCACCCAAGGAAAAACAGACCACTTCAAGGGGCCATTCAACGCCAATGTTTGCCCTGTCTTAGCTTCAAAAGTGGTGCTGATTTTGTCCCTTACCATGGCTTCGTCGACAAATAATTGCAAGCCAACAACGGCTATTACGATTAGCAGCGCCAACCCCAAAAACAATCCCAATAACCATTTGATAATCTTCACTTGTATTCTCCTGACCTATTTGGATCAACTCGTTGCAGTACGACAAAACCTGCAACAAACAGTATCAACACCGATAATATTCCTATTCTAGAATCATTGCTGAGGACAGTGACTGCTCCTACCAACAAAGGCCCGATAACCGCAGCAAATTTTCCCAACATGTTGTAGATGCCAAAAAACATCCCTGCCCGGTCTGCAGGAATGAGGCGGGCATACAATGAACGGCTCAAGGATTGAATACCGCCTTGTACCAGTCCAATTGCTACGGCCAATCCATAGAATTCCCAGGTGGATTGCATGCGCCATGCCCAAAAAACGATCAATATATACGCGGTCAACGCAATCATGATTCCTGATTTGGCACCATAACGAGTACCAATATAGCCAAATACCAATGCAGCGGGGAAACCAACAAATTGTGTTACCAGCAATGCCGTCAATAGATCGGAGGACTCAAATCCAATAGCAAGCCCATAATCCACTGCCATGCGCACAATGGTGTCAACACCATCGATATATAGCCAGTAGCTTAGCAAGAACAGTGCTGCCATGCGAAAGCGACGCACCTCACGAACATTCTCGACAATTTCCTTGATGGCATTGCGCAGCACATGGTTTCTGGAAGGTTTGGGGTTTTGTTCCTTGACGAACAGCAGCACTGGAATAGAAAAAGCTGCCCACCACAACCCCACCAACAGGAATGAAACACGCACTGCCTGGGCAGCGTCAGCCAATCCAAACCACCCTGGTTTGAGCACCATGAAGACATTGACTGCAAACAACAGTCCGCCCCCCAGATAACCACTGGCGTAGCCAAGGGCGGATACCTTGTCCAGTTGTTCTTCCCCGGCAACATCCACCAATAAGGCATCATAGGGAACGATGCTTCCGGAAAAACCGATGATACCCAAGGCATAAAACATCAAAGCCACTTGCCACATTCCTGCAGAAACAAGGAACAAGCTGGAGGTCATGACTGCACCGAGAAAAGCAAACAACAGCAACAGACGTTTCTTGTTCTCACCTTGATCTGCCAGGGCACCAATCAGCGGTGCAAACAGCACCATAACAATACTGGCGATGGCGTTTCCCACCCCCAACCAGAAGGTGCTGTCCGTGGCAGACAAATCATTTGCCCAGTATTCCTTGAAGAAAACTGGAAAGAAACCCGCCATCACCGTGGTGGCAAAAGCCGAATTTGCCCAGTCGTAAAACGCCCAGCTAATTCGTGATCTTTTGTCCATTAACTCTTTATCCCCACGCCCTTCTTCAGTAGCCACAACGCCGCTGCTCCAAGAACCAGTACAAACCCTGCAATTAACAACAATGCAATTTCAGGGGCGATATCCGACACACCCAACATGCCATAGCGAAACCCATTGATCATGTACAACACCGGATTGGCGAGGGATAAATCCTGCCAAAAGTCTGGCAGTAGATCGATGGAATAGAACACTCCGCCCAAATAGGTCAAGGGTGTAAGCACAAACACGGGGATAACCGAAATATCATCAAAGCTGTTGGCGAAAATGGCATTGATAAAGCCCGCAGTAGCAAACAGAATTGAAGTGAGAATCACCACCAGGAAGGTCAGCGGGTAGTGAACAATATGCAGATCTGTAAAGAAAAAGGCCACCAAGGTCACCACCACACCAACGATCAGACCCCTGGCCACACCGCCAGTCACGTAACCCAGAAGGATAATCCAATTGGGAACGGGTGATACCAGCAACTCTTCTACATGATGTTGATATTTGCTGTGGTAAAAGCTGGAAACCACGTTGGCATAGCTATGGGTAATCACTGCCATCAGAATCAATCCTGGGACAATGAAATCCTTGTAACGATAGCCGTCCATCTCACCAATACGATCACCGATCAAAGTGCCGAATATTATGAAATATAAAGCGGTAGTAATTGCCGGAGGCAATATGGTTTGTACCCAGATACGGCTGAAACGCAGTATTTCACGCACCACAATGGTGACAAAAGCCACACGATAGCGCTGCCCCCGACTCATGCTGACGCCTCCTGCTTGCGCTGCTGCACTCTATCCATAAAGAATTGTTCCAGACGATTTTGTTTATTGCGCATACTGAGTACTTCAATGCCCTGCTGATTCAGCCATTCAAACAGTTGATTGAGGGTTTGGTTCTGTTTCAATACCGCTTCCAGGCTATGATCATCACGAAGCTCAAGTTGGAAGGGTGCAGCGCTGGGTAAGCTAGCCAGTGCGTTGCCCAGAGTAAGAACAAAAACTTGTCGATGCAAACGATGCAACAGATCCTTCATGCTGCTGTTTTCGACAATTTCACCGCTATCGATGATGGCAATATTGCGGCAGAGGTTTTCTGCCTCTTCCAGATAATGGGTGGTAAGGATAATGGTTGTTCCTGCGGCATTGATTTCCTGCATGAATTCCCACATGCCGCGTCGAATTTCAATATCGACACCGGCTGTGGGTTCATCGAGAATCATCAGTTTGGGTTCATGCACCATTGCCCTGGCAATCATCAGGCGACGTTTCATTCCACCAGACAAATTGCGTGCAGGAGAACGGCGCTTACCCCATAAATCCAGTGTTTCCAACACTTTTTGTGTACGCTGAACAGCTACCCGGCGTGGAATGCCATAGAAACCCGCCTGATTGATTACAATTTCTTCTACGGGTTCGAACTGATTGAAGTTGAATTCCTGGGGCACCAAACCAATTTGGCTTTTTACAGCCTCCGGGTCTGTGTCGAGGTTTTTGCCAAAAACTTCAACTGTTCCAGAGGTTTTTCGTACCAAAGAACTGAGAATGCCAATGGCGGTGGATTTGCCAGCGCCATTGGGCCCCAGCAATGCAAAAAAATCGCCTCTATCCACATCCAGGTCGATGCCTTTCAAGGCTTCTGTACCATTGGCGTAAATTTTTTTCAGTTGCTGAAGTTTTACTGCTTTGCTCATGTTAGGGTTGGTCATCATGGAAATACTCGTTCTCTATTGTCCAACGAAATCGCTATGGAATCCATCTCTACTGAGCTATTAGTTTTTCTTTTTGCAGTGGCAGGTATCGCAGGTTTTATTGATGCGATTGCAGGTGGTGGTGGGCTGATCACCCTCCCCGCCTTGTTGTGGGCAGGGCTTCCCCCGGTACAGGCCTTGGCAACGAATAAACTGCAAGGCAGTTTTGGTACGCTTTCAGCCAGCTTGCACTTTATTTTCAATGGCAAGCTGCTGCATAAAAATCTGTTCCCTCTGATTGTTGCGACCTTTC
>CAYXOS010000148.1:0-6778 GCA_964467115.1 uncultured Sedimenticola sp. | reverse complement strand
CTTATTCCTCCTTCCAATAAGGTGTTTCTATCCCTTCTCCCAAGTCGGCGCGAATCAGTCGTCTTCTGACTTCCAGCAGTTTATCGATCAGAGCTGGTTCTGCCTGCTCATAAGCGGTGGCGTCGGGTGTGCGTTTGACTACTACACCCAACAGTTCGGTTATGGCGTTGCCGATGGAGTTCTGACTGATGGTGACAATGAGCTTGCCTTCGTCATTGCGATAGATAAGCTGTTTGAAGGCAGGCTGCCAACGAATGGCGTTGGCGTATTTGGCATCCGTGATACAGCGGTCACGAACCTTTTTGGCGGTTGCCAGAAACTCGTTGTTGAATAACAGTTTTCGCTCGATTTGATCGGGGAAGCAGGCATCCTTGGGCATGGGCGCGTTGCGGGTGGAAACCTGGGTAAAAAAAGTGCGGTAGAAATCGATGAAGCCTTTGAGGATTTCATCATATTCACGCCAGAAGCAAATATCTTTGAGGCGGGCTACGCCACCCTGAATTTCCCAACTGGGCAGCCCCTGAGGATAGCCTGTCAGCTCAATACGCGATTCATTTTCATCAGCGAGTTTCAGAATGTTCAGATCAAGGCCACTGAAGAAATCCCGATAGACATCCCGCATGTGTTTCTGGAACAGACTGTGTTGTCCACCATCGGTGAGATTGGGATTGTTCTTGTCTGCCAGTTTTGCATCACGAAGCTGCTGCATATCGAAAGCAATAAAATGGTTGTGCAGCATGCGGATACTGGGGACACCGGGTGAAGTCAGTGACCAGGTTGCATCCAGGCTGGCCTCGCCAGCGAGAATCAATGCATCACTTGGGTCGGGAAACAGCTCCAGCATGTATTCGATGATGATCTGGTTCATGCGATTCCAGACATGCTTTACGTCGTCGGGTACCTGGGTGCGACGAACGGGGCGACCCAGGGGGTTCAAAATGCATTTGGAAGTGTTATAGATGATGGAGGTGTCAAATAGATTGCTGTGTCCTAGAGCTTTGCGATACAGCAGCAGGTTTTCGGGGTTACGCAGCAGCCCATTGTTATTTTCCAGGTCGTTGAGATTTTCGGTGCTGTTGAAAAACTCATTTGGCGCCATGCCCTCGGGAACATCCAGGGGAATAGGGCGAAAAGGCGTGGTGATTTCTCTGGGGCCGGTTTGCATGGGCGTGTCCTGCAATGGTCGTGAATACAAAGATTGTAGCTAGTTGCGGGGGGTAAAGATAATCCGGGCTTTATATTTTGGTATATGGGAAATGAATACCTCACTCTATGATCCTGCCGATGATACCTGCGAAGTCCCGCCATTTCAGCGCAATCCTATCATCCCGCGAAGATCCGTTATCCCGGCGAAGTCCCGCCATTCCAGCGCAATTCTGTCATCCCGGCGAAGGCCGGGATCCAGGAAGGGTAGTTGTCACCAATGGTAGGGATGGACTCCTGCCTGGGCCGGAATGACAAAAACCAACTATATCAAGCATTATTCAAAGTTTGCCTCGCGCAAGTACCGCGGCACCAAGCAGAATTACCTCTGAGCGGCAGCGAAGTAATACGGTGAACTACACCTTGTTGTCGAATATTTCAGGCATAATCTGCTTGGTACAGAATAAATCAGAGATTTCTCAATGTTCCAAATGATTGGAAAACAGGGTTTGAAGATGATCTATCTATCGTTGCTTCTGAGTATTGTTGTGACCACGGCCAGGGCAGAAACAAGCGGGCAGGAATGTGGGTTGACCCACCCGCGTTTGAGCAAGGTCATCAATGCCCGGTGTTATGACTGGAAGTTGCCATTGGATTACTCCCAACCGCAAGGCAAGGGTATTGGACTGCATCTGGCGGTGATCCCCGCCAAGGGTAAGAATCCCCTGCCAGACCCCCTGTTCTTCTTTGCCGGAGGTCCCGGGCAATCGGCGGTGGATACGGCATTGTTGATGTGGCCCGTGTTTTCCAAGATCGTCACCCAGCGGGATATTGTGTTGATCGATCAGCGTGGAACTGGCGATTCGACAGCGTTGGATTGTCCCAGTGATGAACAACTGGTGATGATTGCTGACAGCCAGCAACTGGCGCAGCATACACAGGAATGTCTGGATTCATTACACCAGGATGTGCGTTATTTCACTTCTCGTCAGGCAGTGCAAGATGTTGAATATGTGCGCAATAAACTGGGCTATGAGCAAATCAATGTGATGGGGGTGTCCTATGGAACGCGCATGGCACAATTGGTGTTGCGGGAATATCCTCAGCGCGTGCGCAGTATCGTTCTGGATGGCGTCATACCTCTTGAAACTGTCGTGGGCGTGGAAATGGCAGATAATCTGCAGCAGTCCATACAGAAGTTGCTATTCGATTGTTCGGCAGATGCGGCTTGCAAGCAGGCATTTCCGGATTTGCAGCAGGAATGGCAAGCCTATCTTGAATTGCCACTGGGGGAACGACGAGACATTTCGCTGATGCATCCGCGTAGCGGCGAAATGCTGAATTTGCAGGTTTCCAGAGAATCCCTGGATATCGCCCTGCGCTTGCTCAGTTACAGCAGCGAAAACCGCAGTCTGTTGCCGTTGTTACTGCACACCACTGCAAGGGGCGACTGGGCGCCGATGTTGAAGCAGGCGCTGCTGGTTGCTGTGTCCCTGGAGGGAGAAATGAGCGAGGGTATGCATAATAGTGTGGTGTGTACTGAAGATGTGCCTTTTTTCCGCGATTTGCCCAAAGCATCCAAGCGGGTGATGGGGCAATTCCCGCAGCAGTTGGAAAAGATCTGCGAAGGATGGCCAAAAGGGAAAAGCTATGCAGATATTCACCAACCCTTGCAATCAGCCGTGCCTGCTTTGATCTTGTCGGGAGAAGTCGATCCCGTGACTCCTGTGACTTATGGTGAACTGGCGCTGAAGCAGTTCAGCAAAGGTCGGCATCTGGTAGTGCCAGGTCAGGGACACAATGTTTCCCCCAGGGGTTGCGTGCCGCGCCTGGTGGCGGATTTCATCGAGAACTTGCAGTTGACAGAAGAACAGACGACCTGCGTGCAGGATACAGCGCAACTGCCGTATTTCATTGATATGCAGGGGCCATCCTCATGATTCTGGTAGAAAATCTGCGCAAGTATTTTGGTGAAATCAAGGCAGTTGATGGAGTTGACTTTCAGATTGAGGATGGAAAGATAACTGGTCTGCTCGGCCCCAATGGCTCAGGAAAAACAACCACTTTGCGTATGCTCTATACCCTGCTGCAACCCGATGCGGGTAAAGTCATGGTCGACGGCATTGACGCCTGGCAGCAACCTTTGCTTGCCAAGGCATCCATGGGGGTGGTGCCCGATGCCAGAGGACTGTATCCGCGTTTGACGGCGCGGGAAAATATCGCCTATTTTGGTCAATTGCAGGGCATTCATGGCAAGGCTTTGTCCCGGCGTATCGATGAATTGAGTGAAGAACTGGAAATGCAGGATTTTCTGTCCCGTCCCTGTCAAGGATTCTCCCAGGGGCAACGCGCCAAGGTTGCCATCGCCAGAGCCTTTGTGGGCGACCCGCAGAACCTGCTCCTGGATGAGCCAGGTAACGGACTGGATGTCATGAGCATTCGCGCACTGCGCAGCTATTTGTTGCGCCAGAAACAGCGGGGAAAAGCCGTGCTGCTTTCCACCCATATCATGCAGGAAGTCAGCGCATTGTGTGACGAAGTGGTGGTGATTGCCGGAGGCGTGATCAAGGCCACAGGCAGCCCTCAAGCACTGATGGAAAAGGCAGCAACAAACAATATTGAAGATGCGTTCGTGAGCTTGATTGGTTCGGAAGAGGGGATCATGGCATGAAGGCATGGCAGATCGTATGGCGTAAGGAACTGAAAGATCTATTTCGTGACCGGCGTACCATGAGCAACATCTTGCTACTGGGGGCATTGCTGGGTCCCATGCTTGCCATGGGCATGATGTTGCTGGTGGTCAAGATGGTCACGGATGAGGTAGAGAAGACCATTGAGCTGCCGGTACAAGGTGCTGAATATGCGCCACAACTCCTGGAGTATCTCCGATCCAGTAAAATCAAGGTAGTGGATGCTTTGGATGATCCGCGCAAAGCTGTTCGTGAGCAGCGTGTTGATGCGGTATTGATCGTCGATCCGAAGTTTTCCCAGCAATTGCGCGATGCTCGTCCGGCACAATTGACATTGCTCTCTGATCATTCGCGCAGTAAAACCAGCATTGTCAGACAGCGCATTCAGGCAGCAGTGGAGGCTTATTCAGGCGCGGTAGGGAATCTGCGTCTGAGTTTGCGCGGTGTTGATCCCGCCATCTCCCAAGTCCTGGTGATGCACGACCAGGACTTGTCGAGCAAGGGTCGAGATGCGCAACTACTGGCATTTCTTCCGTATCTGTTGATTATCGGCATTATGCAGGCGGCAATGGTGGTAGCAGCAGACCTGACGGCAGGGGAGCGTGAGCGGCAGTCATTGGAACCCTTGATGGCAAATCCTGTGGCACCACAACAGTTCATGATGGGAAAGCTGGTTGCAAACGTATTGGTCAGTCTGGCCGTGCTGAGTATGTCGTTGAGTGGTTTTGCCATCGGCACCCGGGTTGTGGATCTGGGGGATACGGGCATTGTTGTCAGCCTTTCTTCCATCCCCGTGCTATTGCTGTTGCTGGCGCCTCTGGCATTTCTATTCGCCTCCCTGATGAGCTTTGTCGGTGCGTTTGCGCGTACCGTAAAAGAAGCCCAAACCTACCTGGGGTTGCTGGTGTTGGCAGCTCTGATGCCGTCCATGATTCAAATGTTACTGCAAAGTAAAGTCAAAGAGTGGGAGCTGTTGCTGCCTATCTGGTCGCACAATTATCTGATCAATGAAGTGTTGCGGGGTGAAAGCCTGCAATGGAGTCAGTGGCTGTTGCCATCTGTGGGGGCGTTGCTATTGGGTGGTTTGTTTGCCCTATTGGCAGGCAGGCTATATAGAAAACCAAATTTCATTTTTTGATCGATTGTGTCGCTTTCAATTGATGTATATCAGCATTAGTTAAAGTATTGGTGGCTGAAAGGATGCTTGTGACTAGTATATATATCAAGAGAAGCAATGAAGTGTAGACGCAGTAATCGAGACACAAACAGTGTGTAGCAGTATCTTGAAAGTCTTCTTGCTTTAGTAAGCTGCTGTCGGCGCTCAAAATCACGTTGAGATGCTCCTACTATGCTGTTCTTTAGGAGATGAAAGATGAAAGTAAGCCGTTTGACTCTCATGCTAATGGGAAGCGTCCTGATGAACGGAACAGCACAGGCCGATAATTTATTCAGATTGGAAAAAACACTTAGCGTAGAGCAGTTACCCGCATCTGCAGAGCGTGTGCGATATGAGTTTTTTGCCACGGCTGATGGCGATGTGCCTGTTGCTAGTCAGCTTGGATCCTTGGATGAGCAACTACAGCCAAACGGTGTATTGAAAGCCTCATTTTCAGATATAGAAGCGCTGGATCAGTTTGAGAAGGTTTGGTTGGATGTGCGTGTCGATGGCGTTCTGCTGGGGTCGAGAATACCATTGGCGCCGGTCAATACAGGCGTTACCTTTGCCAGTGGCGTTGATCTGGATATGTCAAATGGCAGTATCATGGGGGTTGCTGATCCCGGTGCTACGGATCTTGATTATGCAACTACCGTGAATTATGTAAACAACGCGGTGCTGGCAGGGAAAGACAACCTGGGAAATCATATCGCAACCACAAACATTCAATTGAATGGACATTATCTGTCGGGAGATGGAGATAATGAAGGTGTTTATGTGAACAGCAATGGCAATGTTGGCGTAGGCACCAATACTCCCCAGAAGCGTCTATCAGTGAAGTCCTCGGGAGAGGCGTATGTGGATATCGATCGTGGTAACAATCAGTTGGGCGGAATATCATATCGTGAGGCAGGAGGAGCAACGCAATGGATTGTTCCGTTCTTTCGTGGTTGGCAAAATGACAACTTAATTTTTCGATGGGATGTTGCCGGAACCAATAAAGATGTTATGTTTCTGGAAGCCGAAACAGGCAATGTCGGTATTGGGTATGACAACAGCACCAATCTGACCAATAAACTTCAGGTGAATGGCGATGTGCAGGTGACAGGGGCAATGAAAACTGCCTTGCCAACGCCGGCGTTCGACAGTGGTTGGCTGGCGTGTACTCCATTGGTTGAAATGCCGATTGCTCATGCGCTGAATGTTCCTGTCGATAATATGGTCGTGGATTTTATAGAAAAGGATGGGAGCAATATTCGTTCTCCAACTGGGACGGCGAACTTTTGGACCAAGCTCACTACATCTACGATTGCGGTGAATTGTACCTATGATCAAATAAGGATTCGTATCTGGGTGTATAAATAGCCCAAGTCACGCCAACCTTAGAGAACCTCAGGGGTCAGAGTCAAATCATGCCAAGTTGTTGATATTTCGATACCTCATCTTGATTTGACTCTGACCCCTCACGATTTTGACCGCTCTTCCATGGGGTTTCTTCTTCAAAGCATGCTGGTACAATGGATCTTTAACAGGATGTTGAAAAAGTCCTTCCATCAACTTTTTCAACATCCTGTTAAGGGAGCGCTGATTTATTTTGGGCGAAGCAGATTGTGCCTGAAATGGCCGAGAACAAGGCGAAGATCGCAGCTAATAGTAGGCTATTAGGGAAGCTCTTCAACAAAGTTATCGGATATTTCAGGGGCGAGAAGCGAGTTCATGAACAGATCAGCGCTCCCTCAAGCTAGGGGTGCCGTAAGGCTGAGATACACCCTTCGAACCTGATCCGGAT
>CAYXOS010000147.1:0-6784 GCA_964467115.1 uncultured Sedimenticola sp. | reverse complement strand
CAGCGTGGTTTGGCTTTTCTCCGTAGGAGCGGCCCATGGCCGCGACCAATACCGTGAAGATAGCCGTCTTTAGGCAATTCATGAATTGACCATTTTGAGCGGTTCACAACCCTAAAGCCCTGGCTATTGCCGAGGGATACTTACTTCCAAGACAAGCATCCAAACATCTAATAATATTACCTGTTGAAAAAAACTCTTGACCTGGAGCTGACTCCAGCATCTATCCTGTCATGGAACCTCTGCTTGAAGCCGAATATTTCACTCAGCGTCAAACAGAAGTTTAGTTTCATCTGTATCAAACAGATGATGATAGAAATAATGGAGTTAGGAGTTTGTCGCAGTAGACCTTTGTTTGTGGATGGGAATGACTTAGTTCATCCCCAAACCGACAAGCTCCCGGCGTGGAGGAAACGGCAGTGGGTATAAAAGTAGAAGTATTTTCGGCTCCAGGGTGCAATAAATGTGGTCGAGCAAAAACTGTTCTGAAGAAAATTGTTGAAGAATGGGATTCGGGTCTTGTGCAGTGGCGTGAAGTCAGTGTGCTGGAAGAACTGGATTACGCCGTTCAGTTAGGCGTGCTCTCTACCCCTGCCATAGCCATTGATGGTCAGTTGGTTTTTACCTCGTTGCCGTCTGAAAAGAAAATGCGGGATATCTTGCTGCAACATCTTCAGGGGAATGAGCAATGATTACGGCACTGTTATTGACAGCAATTGTGTTTGGGTTGTTGGCGTTTTTTGAGCCTTGTACCATTGCGACGCACACGCTTTTTTCTGTTCGAACCCATGAAGAATCTGGAAAAAGCTGCTGCCAGAAACTGGTCTCCCTATGGTTGGTACGCAGTGCTTTACTTGTTGCAATCCTGATAGGAGCTGTTCTGGTGTTTCCAACACCGGATTGGGGGCAATATTTCCCCAGCATCATCCTGTTGGTAATGGCATTGCTCTATATCGTTTCAAGATATGCCTATATTCCTATACCCCATCTCGAATTTTTTCGTCTGTTGCCACAGGGGCAGCGTATGCCGCCGGCAATAAAACTCGGCCTCAGCTTGCCAGCTTGCACCCTCCCATTAGTCGTGGTTGTGGTTGGGTTGGCGGTTTCGGTCAATTCGCTTGTATTGGCGCTGGTTGCTGGACTGTTGTTTGCGGGGATGTTTACCCTGCCAATGTTGTTTGTTACCCGAAACAATATAAAGGGGCGTCAACAAGGACTGTTTCAGTTGTATGCCAGAAGCAGTCCTTGGGTTACTGCCTTTCTGCTGGTTGGCGGTGCCATATACCTGATACTTCCTCTGCTACAGATTAATGTAGCTTCCATGGAAAGCAGTTTGCAACAGGCATCTGTGACAGGTCTTGGGTTGGCATTCGCAGCGGGTTTTTTGTTCAGTTTCAACCCCGTGTCTTTTGCATCCATTCCAGTGGTACTGGCTTATGTGACAAAGGCGCATGAACCCAAACGGGCAATGCTTATGGGGTCTGCTTTTGTATTGGGCATGCTTGTTACCCATTTCGTGTTAGGTGTGGGATCGGCATTGGGCGGTGAATGGGTGAAGACCATCATGGGGAGAGCCTGGGGCTTGTTGTTGGGACCCGTGTTGATGATTCTTGGACTGATTTGGGGTGGATGGTTGCGTTTCAATCTTCCCTGGTTTTCACTTCGCGCCAAGCAAGTGACGGGTATTTGGGGGGCTTTTTTACTTGCGATACCATTTTCTATCGCCATTTGTCCCTTTTGTACGCCTGCATTATTGGTCGCATTGACCGCCAGCGCAGCGATTGGATCTCCTGCTTATGGGGGCTTGCTGTTGCTGATGTTTGCATTGGGGCGTAGCATTCCTGTTGTATTGGGGGCGTGGGGAATGGGGCGCCTGGAATCTTTTCTGGTACTTACCCAGCATCAACGCAAGCTGGAAATTGCTGCGGGTATAACACTTTTTTTAACAGGACTGTATTTGCTGAATGAGTATTTCCTTGTCATCCCATTCTGAAAAAAAATGGCGTATCGGGGAGGTTGCCAAGCTCACCGGGCTGAGTGCAGATACACTCAGATACTATGAGAAACTGGGGTTGCTGGTTGTTGCCAGAAATTCAGCCGGGGTGCGTTTTTATACACAGAACAACTTATCCACATTGCGTTTCATACAACGTGGCAAGTCCATGAACTTCAGTCTTGAAGAAGTTTCCCGATTATTGGAGATGCGCACAGATCCACAACATGCCAAGCAAGATGTGCGGGAATTGACGCACCAAAAACTGGAAGTGGTGAAAAAGCAGATTCAGGAGCTGGAAATCTTGCGGAATGAATTGACCTTGTTGGTCAATCTTTGTGGAGGTACTGAAGGAGGTTGTCCCATTATTGAAGATATGGAATCTGATCAGCATTCATGATCCAATGTGTCTTTAGCCCAGACCAGGTTGAATCGAAGGGAATCTCTTCAAGTCTTCGATCCTGTCCAAGTCATGTTGGGTACGCAATAGCGAGTATTTCCAATTTAGTTTTTGCAGCTTTTTTTGGGTCAGATTCCAAACCTGGTCGCTTCCCCAGGGAATACCATCGAACAGGCTGGGATCTGTTTTTCTAAGCCCCAAAAGGTAGTAACCCCCATCATGGGCGGGGCCTGCAACAGCATCTGCACCCAATTCCAAGAATTCCATGGCTTGCTCGATATCATGTACATTCAGGTCAGGACAATCGGTACCGATCAGGATTGCCCAGGGCGTATCAGCAAGAGTGCGCTCAAAGGCATCCTGCATCTTTTCCCCAAGGTCATTGCCTCGTTGTTGTTTAAGGTTCAGGGGATACTGCTTGGCGCAGGACTGGAAAAAATCATGCTTGCTATCCGGCGCGCACCATAGCTCGGTAGAAACCGATGATAACTTTTGTGCCGTTTCCAGGGTTTGCAACAGCAGGTAACGGTGCAGCCGGGTCGCCCTGTTGACACCCAGGTCAGGAATCAATCGGGTCTTTACCATGCCTGGTATAGGTGCCTTGCTGAACACCAACAATTTTCCCTGGTTCACTGATACTGCCTTGCTAACAATGAAGGGTCAGCGCCCAAGGCATAGTACAAGCGTAGTTTCCACATCAACAGAATGGTGCGAACCACACCCCGGGTTTCCCATCGGCGGCTGGAGGTCAATAGTTTTTGTGGTAGGCATAGAGGGCGTCCATGGCATTTTTTTAGTCGTTTGCTCAATTCGATATCTTCCATCAGAGGAATGTCAGCAAATCCACCAGCTTGTTTGAATGGGGCAGTTTTGACAAAAATACCCTGGTCACCCGTGGCGATGCCACTGAGCCTGGAGCGGATATTGATCAAGTTCTCCACCAGTCGCAAGCTGGGTTGTCTGCCGGATAACCGGATATTAAAACGCCCCCAAACCTTTTGTGATTGCTGCAGGGTCTTCAGCAAGTAAAAATCCATGTCTGAAGGTAGTTGGGTGTCTGCATGAAGAAACCACAGCAACTCGTTTCGGGCGATGCCTGCTCCAGTATTCATTTGCAGTGCTCGACCTGGGTTGCATTGTATAAGCTCATCACACAATGGGTTGGCTATATCCAGGGTGTTATCCAGGCTGCCCCCATCAACAACAATGATTTCATGTCCTCGTCGGCGCATGGCTTGCAGACATTGCAGTGTCTCTCGAATATGGATGCTTTCATTGAGACAAGGAATAATGATGGATATGTTCATTCCAGCGCGCCACCGCAACTACTGCCCTGACCGGCGGTGCAACCATAGCAATGATCAGCTATGGTTATCGGCAAGCCTTTGGGGTTCTGGTTTATCAGGTCTTTGAGATGGGGTTGTTTGGAATGGGGCAGGGGAAGTGATAAACCAAGCATCTGGTTGAAATCACAGTCATAGAGCTTGCCCTGCCAGTCAACACTGATCAGGGTACGGCACATGATTCCCGTAAGGTTGTCTGTTTGATGCGCGTTTTTTAACAGCCGCATGTATTCATGGAACTGCCCTTTGCTGATCAAGGTGCTTCCAAAGCGTTTGATGGGCATATTGGTAATAGTGAACAATTGATTGAATACCATACCCAGTTTTCCCAATTGTTTTTTGTAGTCTGTCTGCAGTTGCATCTGTGACGGTGGAAGTGTTGCTCCAGCGGGGTTGTAAACCAAATTCAGGATCAATCCGCTGTCTGGTTTTCCATAACCTTTGCTGTTGAGCTTTTTCATGCCCAGGATACTGTTGTTGTAGACGCCATTTCCTCTTTGAGCGTCTACGTTTTCCTGCAAGTAGCAGGGGAGAGAGGCAACGACTTCAACCCGATGCTGTGCGAGAAAATCTGCCAGGTCTTCCTGGCCGGGTTCCTGGAGGATAGTAAGATTGCAACGATCAATGACGTGGATACCCAGTTTTACTGCTTCGGATACCAGATAGCGGAAATGGGGATTCAGTTCTGGTGCGCCGCCAGTGAGGTCGAGGGTGCGTATATTACGTTTTTTTATGACCTGAAGAATCAGCTCAACAGTATCTCGATCCATCTGTTCCCGGCGTTTGGGGCTCGCATTGACATGGCAGTGCAGACAACTTTGATTGCAACGGTAGCCGAGATTGACCTGTAAGGTTCTAAGTTCATCGCGGCTGATTTGAGGAAAATCGGTGTCCAGGAGCAGGGGTAAGGTGGAATGCATTCTATTGTCTCAACAACGGCGCTTGAAGGGATTGGGGTTGTCTTCCAAATGAAAAGGAATGTTGGTGCCGCAGGTGCCAAAAACACCTGGACGTTGACCCGTGTCCCACGCTCTTTTGGCGAAGCAGGTGCTTACTTCTACAGAAATATTCATGGTTTTCGATCGATATGATCAGTTGCGCTGAATGGGGTAATTGTACTTGTTCCATTCACTCATGCCACCAGATACCACTTGTATGTTGGAAAATCCGTGCTTCAATAGCTGTCGAAAGGATTTTCTGGAGCGGCGATCCGTGGTGCATATCAATGCGATGGCTTTGTCCTTGTAGTCGGAAATTTCCTCAATACGCTCATCCAGTTCTTCCATGGGGATATTCAGGGCGCCGGCGATATGCCCCTGTTTGGCATTGAAGTCTTGGTGGCTACGAACATCCAGTAGCAATAGTTCTTCATCTGCATCCAGGCATTTTTTAAGTGTTTCCAACGGCATATGATTGCCGGAGCGGAAGTGGGCAATCAACCGTGGCAGAAAAGCGACCATGGCAAGCAGACTCAGTGCCAGTAACCCTTTCTGCACGACCGCTTCACCACCGGCAAATGCTTCGCGTCCGGCATAACCGAGGTAAGTGTAAGCAAAGGCGCCTGGCAACATGAAAACATAGCTGGCGATGACATAGTGTGAAAAACGCAGCTTGGTAAGCCCCAGGGCATAGTTGAGCAGGTTGAATGGAAACAGGGGTACCAGGCGCACAAAGGCAACAAATCGCCAGCCTTCTTTTTCGACTCCTTGTTTGAGTTGTTGCAGGCGTCCAGCTGTTTTTTTCTCCACCCAATGAGAAGCCAGGTAGCGTGCAACAAGAAACGCCAGTGCGGCACCCAAGGTAGCACCGCTGAGGTTGTAGAAAGTCCCCAGTACAGGGCCGAAGAGTGCGCCCCCGGCAAGGGTGAGTACTGAACCCGGTAGGAACAGTACCGTGGCAATAGCATATACAAGGATAAAGAGCAGGGGGCCTGCACTCCCTGCCTGATCAACCCATTGCTTCAATAACTGGGGATCGAAGTTATCTCGGTATACGATTGCCAGAGTGATGCCCATACCGATTGCGAGCAGCAATACACCGCGCATGACTTTATGGTTCATTGCTGTCCCACTGGCGGCGATTGATGGCATAGCCGGATACTTTGCCAGTGAAGGGGAACAGCAGCATACCGGGTAGCCAGCTGCATTGTTTGGAATTGCGATATTTGTGAATACCGATGGTCATACCTTTGTGTCCAGCCCGAGGTTGATCGCGATAAGTGCCGAATAGACGATCCCACCAGGGAAGATTGAAGCCGAAATTGCTGTTGGCCTCATCATCTTCAACGGAATGGTGTACCCGGTGCATATCCGGTGTAACAACCAGCCAGCGCAGTATGCGATCAACTGCAGAGGGCAGTTTCACATTGCCGTGATTGAACATGGCAGTGGCATTGAGTAGAACTTCGAAGATGACAACAGCGACTACAGGAGGACCCAGTAGCAGAATAGTAGCGAATTTGATCAGCATGGAGAGAATGATTTCCAAAGGATGGAAGCGTGCGCCGGTAGTTACATCGTAATCCAGATCAGCATGATGAACCCGGTGCAGTCGCCATAACAAGGGCACTGCGTGTACCATGACATGTTGCAGATAGATGACAGCATCCATGATGATGACCGAAGCAACGGTTGCCAGGAGGAGATTGACATCGAAATAGTTGAATAACCCCCAGTTCTGACTCTCGGCAAAGGCTGCCACACCTACGGCAGCTGCGGGAAAGAGTAAGCGCAATACCAGGCTGTTGAGAAATACCAGCCCCAGGTTGTTGCCCCAGCGGATGATTTTGGATGTGATGGGTGTGCGGCAAGGTGAGATCAACTCCCACAATGCCATCAACGTGAAAACACCCAAAAAGAATCCCAGGCGGATCTGAACCTCATGCGCCAGTACCCATTCATTCAACACCATGATGTGCTCCTTTGAGGGTTGTTCTGCAACCTTCTTGTGATATTCAATAGATTAATTGAATGTTACAGAGGGGAAGACATGTGTGTCAATGGCATACCCAAAATAATTTTTTTCTGTCAACCAAATTCGAAGTTGTACGTT
>CAYXOS010000146.1:0-6790 GCA_964467115.1 uncultured Sedimenticola sp. | reverse complement strand
TCGGTCAAGCCGCTGAACGCTACCTTGCCCAGGGAAAATCCTGGGGTGAAGGTGGCCCCAAACTGGTGGTTCGGGAAATTTTGGACAATCTGGACAGAGATTCCATACTGAAGCAGGCAAAACAGGACATTAAGGCCCGCCTGCAAAATGGATGATGAGGAGAATGAAACCTTGGAATGCAAGTTGCATAAATCATCGTTCAAACTAATCCTTTATTTCCAGATACCGCCCTATTCCAGCTCAATAGTGTAGTTGATACTGCCACCACTCTTTTTGGCGCTACTGGTTCCCTCCAAGCTGACATTGTCCAACAGACGGTAACGGGCAACAAACTCACTGCCATCAGACCCACCGCCAATATTTACCCCCACACTCAAGTCCGGGGTAATTTGTCGCCCGGTATAGATTTTGACATTCTCCAAATCATCTGATTTTTGTCCCGTCAGCAACATGGATACCACGTCCCTTTGCAATAAATCAGGATCCGAGGAAAAAGTGGACAACTGTGGTTTTTTAGCAGTACCCGACAGCTCCACACCAACCACGATGTCCTCAATTTTTCGGCTGGCGCGCAAGCGCACCCCGGGGTTGTCGATACGCCCCCCGGCATAGGAAACCCTGCCCCGTTCTATTTTTAGATTCTGACCATAGGCACGAAAACTTCCATCTTCGATTTTCAGCTCTCCATTTGCCGTAGGGAATTTTCCGGCATTTTGATTCACCGTCAATCTCCCGCCGATATCTGCTTTCAAACCAAAACCACTGAAGTGGACTTTTTCACCTAAAACAATGGTGACTTGTGCATCAATCTTGGAGTCTGCTATTTCACCGACGCTCCCATCGTCATTGGCAATGATGACGTCTGAAGAAAGGCCACGGGAGCTTTCCGGCAAATCATTCACCTCTATCAATGCTACAGGAACCCCCAAACGACCGCGGATTTTTATCAAATCCTTGTTACTTTCCAGAGTTAGGTCCGGGGTGATTTCCACTTGTGCCTCTGGAAGATTCGCCAATTGGAAAGCCTGCCCTTTGAGGCTTATCTTTGCAGGCCACCCTTGATCAGCATTGAGCAAAACATCTCCCAACAGGTTCAATTCGCCTTCGCCAGAGTGAACCCCACCACTAATCAGCAGTTTTTCCCCACCATTTCCTTTTAGCTCCATGTTCAAATCCCGAAGTTTCAGCCCTGCTCGGGGAATGAGTATTTCGGAAGATTTGATCAAGGCATGTCCCTTGACACTGGGATCACCCAATGTCCCATCCAGATTCAAGGCCACATCAACATTGCCGTCAATCTTTTGAATATCAGGAAGGAATGCACTGATCAGGTTTAGTTCTGGTACAACAATCTTAATCGCACCCTTGAGCGGTGCTGTCATGGGATCGGCATCCAGTGCCTTTCTGGGAATCAACAATGAACCTTGCAGGTCATTGGCACCGACACCCAAATGCCAGTTTGCTGACAAATTATCGTTGTCATAAATGACATCAACTTTTCCATCCCGTAGCGCCATGCTGATGGGTTTGGATAGAGGATCGAGAAAGCTGATGTTTCCCGGTTCCAAAACCAGCTTCACCGAAGCAGCCGGAGTCTGCCCCAGATCGGCTTTGGCATCCAGCTGCACTATTCCGGACAATTCACTGATTTCAGGCGGCAACCAGGGACGCGCACGTTGCAACGACAGATTCTTTACCTGAAGTTTCGCATCACCTTGTTTATCAACTCGGTTTATCTGGGTACATAGCAGACTGTCTTTATCCTGCAAACACAAAGGAGACAACTTCAACGCTTTCGCTGAAGCATACAAGCTGGCAGGTTTTTGCTGCTTCCATTGCCCCATTTCTCCAGCATCCAGATCCAATTGCTGAATATCCCCCTGCCATGCTTCTTTATCCTGCAGATAGCTCCCAGTTGCAGAAAATGCCAAATCAACTTGTTCATGATCCGCCGTCAACACCAGGGTATGCTTTTGCAATGAGCCATCCAGGTTCAACGCCAGTTCATGCAGTTTTTGTCCTGATGCCAGGAGATTTTTTCCACTGAGTTTCAAATGCGAAAGATAGCTTTCATCAAGTCCCAGATTGAATTCCAGATCACAGCGCTCACATTGAACACCTTGGGCGTCAATTCCCCGCACCTGGACATTTCCTTCTACCACAGGTTTTTTCTGAGTACCTTTTAACAGTCCTGTACCTTGAATACTGCCTTTTCCCTGTGGCACCAGGTCTGCAAGATCATCGACATCCAGCTTCCAGTCAAGCGCCCAGGTTTTTCCAAAATCACCCGCAACTGAAACCTTCGCAGAACCACTGCTGAGTTTAATGTCCTCTATTTTCAGTTCACTGCCTCGCATCTGGATACTGCCGCGCCCGGCGATAGGCTGATCACGTAATATACCTGCCAGTTCTTTGATCTCCGCCGCCAATTCAATACCGGAATCCGGGATTTTTCCCGAGCTGCTGATATCGGCATTTATTTTCCCCGGCCACTCTGGGCTCAATTGCTGGGGGTTAATGTCTTTGGTGGTTACTTCCAGATCCCAACTGACTATGGGTGACCATGAAAAATCACCGGATGCATTCAGTTTTCCATCAAGAACATTTCCCAACAGTTCATCCAGGTGCAACTTTTCCAGCCCACCTTTGCCCTGCAGTTGCCAATCACCCACGGGAATGCCGTCTCCAGACAACTGGCTTTGCAGATTGAATACATATTGGTCAGGTTTTCCTGAAGCACTCAGGTTTCCACTCGCCGCTTCGATCTGAGCTGCGCCGGTCAATGGCCATTGCAGTTTTTTCCAGTCCCCCTGAAGTTGGAAATGTTGATCTGAAAAACCGATTCCAGCCACAACATTCAGCCTCAGGTGCGAATCTTCCACTGTTTGTGGTTTGTCACTATCAGACACAGTGAACTTGATTGTGGAATCTGCTCGAACAAGATCTCCCTGAGCATCGATGTTTAAAGCAATATCGGCTGTGTGCGCCAAAGGAAGGTAGGCAGGTGGAAGTTTACTGGCAATAATTTGTGTATCCCAATTCAGCTTATCCAATACATCACGCAGGTTCGCTGAAATCTCTGCAATCAGATCGCCATCAATGCTATGTTGGATATTCAAAGCATCCAGATCACCTTTCAACCGCCCCTTGCCAGTCAGTTTTGGCAATTCAGTGGCATCTAATGCCCAATCCAGATCCAGATCCACGGGATAACGCGATCTTGGGTCTAGATGCCCTTTCCCATGGAAATCCAGCATAGGCATGGCAACGGACAACTGGGTAAGATCAATGCCGTTTTTTCCCCATCCTGCAATCAGCTTCAGTTGCTCAACAACCAGGGGTTTTGCATCGGGTTGCGAAATTATTTCCACTGACTTGGCCTGAATCAGATCCAGTTTCAATTGCAGGGGAAGATCAATATCAGGAAGTTTTATCGGTTCTTGAGACGGTTGTTGCTTGTTCTCTGATATTCGTAATTGCTGGTAACGCAATTTGTTCAGCGATAATTCACGCAGATGAAAAACACCGGAAAACAACGATGACGGGTTCCAGTTGAACACAACATCTTCCACCTCAACCCGCATATCAGCAGAGCGGTACCTGAGTTGGTGCAGTTGCAGATCACTCAACAGTGAACCTTCTGTCTGCTCCACACTGAGTTCACCGGGGATAAATCGATTTCCGATCTCGAACAACCATTGCACCCCTGACCCTGTACCAAGCAATAAACTGCTCATCCCTGCCACTACAAGGATAAGCAACAGCAGAGACAGCAGCAGTCGCTTCAACCAGATTTTCACAACAACACCTCAAAACCGAAGTGTACTTTTACATCAGAAAAGCGGGTGGCTTCCTTATCCTTGTCCACCGGCCAGGCAAAATCCAGGCGTAAGGTACCTACGGGAGAAAGCCAACGGGCACCCACACCCGCGCCAATATAAACCTTGTCCAGTTTGTCATTGAAGGCGTTGCCCGCATCCACAAACCCGGCTGCCACCCATTGATCAGCGACTTTATGGTCATACTCCAGACTGGCTGTAGCCACTTGTTTACCACCAATGACGTTATTGTCTTCATCGACAGGTCCAAGAGTTTTCCAGTCATAACCACGAACGCTATTGTCGCCACCGGCGTAGAAACGGAGTGACCCTGGATATTTCTCATAATCCCCAACCCTTGCCAGTCCCAATTCACCTCTGGCAATCACTCTTCCATTCTCGAACAGGGGCAGATAGACCCTGCCTTTTACATGGGATCGAACATAATCCGTGGAAGACAGAAAACTTGGCGCACCCCGCAAATCCGCGTATACCCCCCATGCCCAACGGGGGAACGCTCCTTTTTCAAAGAAGGTTCGCTCAGCCCTTGCACCGAAGCTCAAGAAGGCAGAATCGGTACTGGGGGCAGTGCCAACAGTGAATTGCTCGTACTTGAATTCAGTGTATATCTTGGTTATCCATTCACGCCAGGTAAGGTAATACCCGCCTTCAAGGTCAAAGGTATATCTCTCGGTATCGTCCAGAATTTCACTTTCCAGGCGGCTGGACAAGCCTAATTTCGTGGTTCGTGGGTCTTTGATGGGAATCCAGTAGTTCCCTTGAACAAGCACTTGCTTTGTCGATAGCTTCAGGCGCGCATCTGCTTTATGTCCATATTGATTGATGCGACGATGCGCCCAACGCGCAGAGAGGTTGACGCCGATGTCCGTATCGTAACCCACACCAAAGGAAAAACGCTGGCGCTTGGCCGGTTCCAAGGTTACATCCACCGGCACCTTGTAATCTTCCGCCTGTTTGAAACGGGGGTTGATGTCCACCAGGGAGAAATATCCCGCATCAACCATATCCTTCTGGATCTCGAGAAGGTTTTCCTGAGAATAGGTGTCACCGGGTTTTACATCCACCAGATAGCGTTGCACAAATGCCGGATCGAGAAAATCCTGGTGCAGGCGAATATCACTGATAAAGTATTTGTGCCCGGTATCTATATACAGGCTGATATCAGCACTGTTTTTTTTCGGATCAACGACAATTCTGGCAAGTTTTGCTTCTACATCTGGATATCCAAGGCTGTCTGCCAGTTCCAGTAGTGCTGCTTTTGCCTTTTCATATACCTGATGGTCAAGAAAGCTGCCTTCTTTTACCGGAAAATCAGTCAATGCTTGCTCAAGCTTTGGCTCTTTCACACCTTCGCCACTCAGCTTCACATCAACTTTACGAATTTTTACCCGAGGTCCAGGGTCAACAATATATCTTGCCAACCATTTGCCATCTTGCTGCTGTACCAGGGAGGAATCAACCTGGACATTGTAATAGCCAAAAGGCTGCAAAGCGGTTTGAATATCTTTCGCCCCACGTTCATACAGATGCTTAATCCACAATACGGTCAGATGAGGATCATCTTTTTTTCTCAGCAAGCCGAGATACGCCTGGGCGTTTTCCAGCATGGCATCTTTCAGCCCCAATATTTCGACTTTCAGTTGCGGCCTATCACTAACAGGGGATGAGGATTGATTTACGGCAACGTCAGCAGCCTCTGCTTTGCCTTCAGCAGGCGCAACTGTTCCAGTTGCTTGCACCTGTGCCAGTGAAGCAACGGCCAACAGCCCCAACATCAGTACCTGCTTTGCACGCCTGCAAAATCCTTTGTGATCAACATATCCTACAATCATTTTCCCAGTCCATAGCGGGTGCTACCGCATCAAATCCACCGCAAAGCCTTTTTCCCGCAGAGCATCTGCTCGATGCTGTACAAAACGCTGAAAATTCGGCTGATGCAAATAGGCTGCGGTTGCTACGTAATCCAACACCGCATGCAAATGAAAGCGCTTCAACCAGGCTTCTGAGCGAAATACTTCTTTTCCTTTTGCGTCGAAATACACCATGCTAGGCGCATAGGACAGATTCAATTCTTCTGCCCATTTTTTAGCGCTCAACATTCTCCCATCGGGGGTTTGCAGCTGCTGTTGAGAATTCATATCCAGTTGCACAACATCAAAAGCACTCAAAGCCATAACGATGCTTTCCCGCTTAAAAATATCTTTGTGCAATTCCACGCAGGAATCACAGTCTCTCTGTTCAAACAACACTAACAGTGGTCGCCAGGATTGCTTGCGGTTATCAGCCAGTTTCAGGGGATGAGGGAGGAAAAAAGGTTCATCCATCAGTTTCCCGGCTTTTTTCGACTTGATATGGTTGGCATAGAAGGCCGATAACTTCATCGTCTTTTCATGCTTTCCTGCTACGTAATCCAGCACCACATCAAACTTGTTTGGCGCATAGTAACCGTTGAGACGCGCTACACCCTTGCCCTTCTCGTCAAGAAACAACAAGGTAGGGGTGTATTGCACCTTCAAAGATTCGGCAAACTGTTTTTCCGTGGTAGGCTTGCCAGCCATATCAACGACTTCCTTGTCGCCCCACAGGTTGATGGCGATAACATCAAAATTTTTCCGCGTTTTGCTGGCAATTGCGGGGTTACCAAAATTATCTTCCAACAATTTGGCGCAATAGGGGCAACCATCCTGATAGAAATACAGAAGCACGCGTTTGTTTTCATCTGCTGCTTCCTGAACATCTTCACGCAAATCTAGAAACGATTCTTTAAACCAGGCGGGTTTCTCATGATAGCCCGGGTTGACCATTCCCTGACTGAGTTGCCCCTCTGAGGCGGCAAACAGGAATTGTGATACAGACAGCAATGTAAGCAGTAATATTAACCCGGCAACCAAATGTATTGCCCTCAGCGCTTCAAACAGGGCACGTATCAAGGCGCGGCTTGCAGGCAATGG
>CAYXOS010000145.1:0-6813 GCA_964467115.1 uncultured Sedimenticola sp. | reverse complement strand
TTTGTAAAAGGGAACGATAAAACTGAATCAGGTATGATACGCCTATTCCCGGGCTAAGGAAGTGCGGATCTATAATCGGAGTTCTTATGAAAAAAAACCTGTTGATCCTTGCTGCAATTTTTGCAGCCCTCATGCTTTTCTACGGAGGGGTATCTGCACTTGTGAATCAAGGACATGGTCTTGGAAAATCCCTCTTTACTTTTTTTGCGGTTGTCGCTGGCGGCGTCGGTCTGGTGTGGATGATCAAGTCCGGAAAACTTTGAAACCAGCGCCATTTTCTGTCCAACACAGCACATCCTTCAAGAATTCCCTTCTTCATCCCGCATACGTTTGCACAAGCTGCGCTCATCGGGTTGCTCGACTGCATCCACAATGGCATTCACCACATCGCCGAATTCCACTGGCGTGAGTACACCCATGATTTTCCCTAGAGCCGCTGGATCGACCTTGGCATATACGGTTTTGCCATCACTCAGGTTTACCACCACCCCGGCAGTGTGATAGCCCTCCTCCTGTTCTGCATCAAATAGCTGCTGATTCAATTCCATGAGTTGGTCATAGCGTTCTTCAATTTTCTCTGACAAATCATCAGCCAGATCTTCAGGCAACCGGGCTTCCCAGTAATCCGCGTCGATATCGATCTCCGGTTGCAGTTCCAGTTCACGCAGATAGCTTACAAATTGCTCAAAAGGTTGGGAATGAAAAAAAACGTACTCAAGCATGATCAGCTCTTGGGGTTATAGGAATCAACCAGGCAGCGGCCGCTTGTCGCCAACTGCTGCCGCACATGTTCGGCAAAGCCTGCACCTGCCTCTTTATAGAAATTGAATGTGGCATCAACGCCCGCTTTTTCCAATACCTGTCGGTCATCTTCAAAGCGTGTTACTGCCGCAATCAAGCCTTTGTATTGTATCTGTTTCATCAGTTTTACCGCTTGATGCATGTCTCTGAGGGTAGGCATTGCCAGCATCACCAGCTTAAGCTTATGACTGTCTACAGCTTGCCAAAATTCCAGATCCTCAGCATCACCTAAAATCACTTTGTTGGCTCGCTCTTGATGCCAATGAACGGCATTCTGGTTGGCATCGATACCAATCACTTTGTCACCAAAGGTTTCCCGCATGGTTTCATAGGCACCAGAACCAACTCGCCCCATGCCTGCAATCAGAATTTCGGCACCAGCCAAATCCGGCGGAACATCCACCGCCAAACGTGTGGGCGATTGGTAGCGTAACAAAAACTGTTCCAACTTGGCATACAAACTATGAGCGTAAGCATTGAGAATTGCTGCCAATACAAAACTGAGGGTCAATGCCAGGGCAATTATGACCAACCATTGCTGACCCAGCCAGCCCGCGGCAATTGCCATGGAAGCGACGATAAGACCAAATTCACTGTAGCTGGACAATTCCATTGCACTCAGAAAAGAGGTTCTGGCGCGCAAACGAAACTGCGTCAGGACAAAAAACCACAGCAAGGATTTCAGCGGCAGAATCAGTAGCGCCAGTATTGCGGCAATCAATATATCGGATGCCTGGGGCAAGGCTGCAATGCCAATTTGCAAAAAGAAGCCCAATAAAAACAAATCCTTGAAACGCAGCAAAGAACGGGCAAGTTCATTGGTTTTTGGCAGTCCGCCCAACAACGCACCAAATACCAACGCACCAAGACCATCCTTCATCCCGGTCAGGGTAAATAACTCGCCACCACCAATGGCCATGACAAAACCAAACAACACCAGCAATTCGCCGTGACCAGCACGCTCCAGCACTTTATTGAGTAAAGGTCGCAACAAAGGCAGTAACAACAGCCCAAATGCCCAGACGCTAGGAATTTTCCCCGATGCAGTTGCCAGGAAAATCACAGCAATAATATCCTGTATTACCAAAATACCAATGCTTACTTGGCCATGTCGGGTTTTCAATTCACCCCGTTCTTCCAGGATCTTTACCGCAAAAACCGTACTACTGAAACTCAATGCAAACGTAATCAGTGCTGCCGATGCCCAATCCAGATAACCCAAGGCACTTAGACCTGCCATACCCATCAACATGAGCAGACCTGCAGCAAACAAGATGGTGAGTAGCATATGAATACTTGCAGAGCCCCATACTTCAGGCACCAGCAAGGTACGCAAACGTAATTTCAAGCCGATGGTAAACAGCAATAGCAACACCCCCAGGTCTGCCATTTCCTGCAATACTTCCCCACCCTCTACGCCCAGGGCATGCAAGGCGAAACCCGCCAACAGAAAACCCACCATGGGTGGCAGGAATATCTGCCGGGAGATCAACCCCAGCGCCAGTGCAATCAGTAGCCAAAGTGGGTCCAAAACAACAATCCTCGAATAAAAAAATCAATCACAGTGACGCAAGCACTGTCACTATAAAAAGGGATGCCTCTTGATCATGGTCAAAATAACCATCATTTATACGAGGCATACTATACATGTAGTATATGTCTCACTTTAGTCTGATTCTTGGAATTTGATCGTAACTCCATAGACATCAGGAAAGGGCAAACATATTATTCTGTACTGCCACGATCATCCAAAGATTCAGATTCAACTGATTTGGAGGAAAGTAAGATGAAATCTATCAAACACATTTTACTGGCTACTTTTCTTGCTGGTAGCACCCTGATGGCAAGCTCTGCCAGCGCTTTCTTTGGTGGCTGGGGACCATGGGACTGGTTTGACGACGATGATTGGTACGATTATCCACCCCCCGGCTATTATGGGTATCCCGGTTATGGCTACGGCGTACCTTATGGTTATGGTTACGCGCCATACGGTTATGGTGCTCCCTATGGCTATGGTGCACCTTATGGCTATGGTACTTATCCCTATTATGGCGGATACCCCTATACACCAGCCACACCACCATCCACGCAACCAGCACCCAAAAACAACGCACCTAGCAAGTAAGTCCCACAGATTCCTAGCATGCCTCATTTCCTGGGGCATGCTTTTTTCATCCTCGACAGCACCTGAACTTCGGGTAATAATGTAATATCGAATCCAAGAACCACGATTGATTGTAGATGAACAACGCAAGATATTGATTTGCATGGCGTAATGAAAAATCATAGCCATACCCCACGGGGCTGGTGATATTTTCCATATGGTCAAGTGAATCAAGGGTTTGTGCTATGTGCCACAATCAATGCGGGTCTTGGGTTGAAGGAGAGAATACTTCTAGTCCCGTATTTATAGTAATCTATAGGAGGAACACCCCATGAATAAGCCATTTGATCGACGGCGTTTTATGCAATGGCTGATTACCGCAGGTGGTGTTTCCCTGATGGGGGCTACCCATGCTCACCATACAGAAAGCCATTTCGAAGAAGATTCGGCGCATCATATTGTCTATCAAATCAACAAGGCTGATCCCAAATATATTTCTCATGTCTTGTTTTCCGCTGGAGAGTTATTGAGAAAATATGGTGATGATATTGAAATCGTCATTGCCGTTTATGCTGAAGGCATTCATTTGCTGGGTAAGCGCCCCATGCGCCCTATTCCACTGGAATTACAACAAAAGGCCGCTTCTCTTGCTGCCTATGGCGTTGCTTTTCATGCCTGCGGCAATACCCTGAAGTCCGTGCGCTGGACGAAAAAGGATTTATTGGAATTTGCCAAGGAAGTGCCCATCGGTGTGGAAGATATCATGTTGTTACAGGAAAAAGGCTTTTCTTATATTTCCTGGTAAACAGATAGCTACTTGACAGCTACTCAATGAAAATCCCGAGAATGGATTTTCAGATCCATCAATAGATGACTGTAATCATAGAGGCGTCGCACGATCAGATGCTGCACCCCATCAGCACGTTGGATTTCTGCCCAGACACCCAATAATTTGGCGCTGAGCACGATTTTGCGCTGTTGCTCGGCCAAATGTCGCCAGATTATCAGATTGAGACTGTCGGTTTCATCTTCCAGGGTAATGAACACTGCATTGCCTTTTCCCGGGCGTTGGCGCATGAGCACCAATCCCGCTGTACGCACCATCAAACCGGACTGACGTTGCGCCACCTCTTCAGCAGGAATAAAACGCAACGCACCCAACTGCTCTCGCAATAAAGAAAGGGGATGCTGGCGCAAACTCAGCCCCAGGTGGGCATAATCCGCCAGCACTTCTTCTGCCACCGTGGGCAAAGGCAAATCCGGCTGATGCTCCTGGGGCGTAGCCGCTGCCAACAAAGGCAAGGGGTTTTCCACCGCCGCCACCGACCAGTTTGCCAGATGCCGGTTTCTCTCTAAAGAGCGCAAGGCATCTGCCGCCGCCAAGGCTTTCAGATCACCCCGAGACAATTGAGCCTTGAATGCCAATTGCTGCACTGTTGTAAACCCTGCGCTTTCTCTCGCCAGCAGCAGTCGTTGTGCCCCTGAGCGTGACAAACCTTTCACCATGCAAAGCCCCAACCGCAAGGCGGTGGCTTTTCCATCCTGTTCAAGCTGGCAATCCCAAGCACTGGCATTCACCTCGACAGGCAATACTTCCACCCCATGCTCCCTAGCATCCCGCACCAGCTGTGCAGGTGCATAAAAACCCATGGGCTGACTGTTGATCAGGGCAGCGGCAAACACGGCGGGGTAATAGTATTTTATCCATGAAGAGACATACACCAGCAAGGCAAAGCTCGCGGCATGGGATTCAGGAAAACCGTAATCCCCAAACCCCTGAATCTGCCGGAAGATGCGCTCGGCATATTCTGCTGAATAACCTCGCTGTTTCATGCCCGCTTTAAGTTTTTTCTCCCATACATCCATGCCCCCATGCCGTTTCCAGGCGGCCATGGAACGACGGATCTGATCCGCCTCCCCTGGGGTGAAACCTGCCGCCACCATGGTCAGTTTGATCACCTGTTCCTGAAAAATAGGCACACCCAAGGTACGTTCCAGTACCTCCTTGACTTCTTCTGACGGGTAATCCACAGGCTCCAACCCCTGACGGCGGCGCAAATAAGGATGCACCATATCGCCCTGAATAGGTCCTGGGCGCACAATCGCCACTTCCACCACCAGATCATAAAACGTCTTGGGTCGTAACCGAGGCAACATGGACATCTGGGCACGAGATTCTATCTGGAACACACCCAGGGTATCTGCCTTGCTGATCATGGCGTAGACATTTGGGTCTTCCGCTGGAATATCCTGCAATTGCATGCCGCCTGTCGGGTCGATCATCAACAATGCCCGGCGAATGGCGCTGAGCATACCCAACGCCAGCACATCCACTTTCAGTAATCCCAGGGTTTCCAGGTCATCCTTGTCCCACTGAATAATGGTGCGATCCGGCATGGCGGCATTTTCCACCGGCACCAGTTCTGCCAACCCACCCTTGCTAATGACAAAACCACCAACATGCTGGGATAAGTGCCGGGGAAACCCCAGCAGTTCATTACTCAGCCACAATAACTGGCGTATGCGCGGATTGTCCGGATCGAAACCCGCCTCTTTCAGCCATTCCCCCAGCACTTCGCCGCGACTGCGCCACCCTGAAGCTGCAGCAGTCAATTGCTCCAATTGCTGCACTGAAAATCCCAACGCCTTACCCGTATCACGCAAGGCACTCTTGGGGCGATAAGTAATCACCGTGGCTGCCAGAGCTGCCCGTTCCCGACCATATTTGCGGTAAATATACTGGATGACTTCTTCCCGCCGTTCATGTTCAAAATCCACATCTATATCAGGCGGTTCCCCCCGTTCCCTGGAGATGAAACGTTCGAACAGCAAATTCATACGCGCAGGATCCACCTCGGTAATTCCCAGGCAATAACACACGGCTGAATTGGCCGCCGAACCCCGCCCCTGACATAAAATATGCTGCTTGCGCGCAAATGCCACAATGTCCCATACGGTCAGAAAATAAGCGGCATAGTTCAGCTCCTCGATCAACGCCAGTTCATGTTCGATTTGTACCTGTACCTCAGAAGGACAGCCCTGGGGCCAGCGACGCACCATTCCCTGTGCTACCAGCTGGCGCAAATAATCCTGGGCTTGCATGGCAGCAGGCGTTACATCATCCGGATATTCATAACTTAATTCGTCCAGAGAAAAACGGCAGCGACGAGCAATTTCGACACTTTGTTCGAGACAATCCTGAGGATAAAGCCCCCGTAAATCATCCAGTTCACGCAAATGACGTTCTGCATTGAATAATGCGTGCTTTCCCAGTGTCTCCAGAGTTTCGTGATGGCGAATGGCAGAGAGCAGATCCCGCACGGGGCGGCGCTCGGGAACATGCATGCACACCCTGCCCGTTGCCACCAGAGGCAAGTCGTATGTTGCTGCGGTTGTTTGCAATTGTTGCAGGCATTTATCATCCAGACCATCACGCAACAGACTCACGGACAACCAACCCCGTCCATGAAAATACCGTTTGAACCAGGATAGTTCTGCCGGGTCTATCTGAAAATCCACTGGCGGAAGCCACAACGCCAGACAATCTTGCAACTGTTGTTGCAGATCGTCTCGGGACAATACATATTGCCCCTTGTCTGCCCCTCGCCGCCCTTTGGTAATCAAACGGCAAAGTTGGGCATAACCCTGACGATTGCTTGCCAACAACAGCAACTGTATTCCATCGATGAGTTTCAGCTCCGTACCGATTATCAGCTGCAATCCGCAGATTTTTGCCTGTTCATGAGCGCGCACCACCCCTGCCAGGCTGCATTCATCGGTAATTGCCAACGCCTTGTATCCCAGTTCATGCGCACGCCGAACCAGCTCTTGTGGACGTGAAGCCCCACGCAAAAAGCTGAAGTTGGAGAGACAATGTAATTCGGCATATTCCATCTTCATCAGGACAA
>CAYXOS010000144.1:0-6817 GCA_964467115.1 uncultured Sedimenticola sp. | reverse complement strand
ACATCCATGTACCACGCACCGGCTGTCGAAAAACTATGTTTTTCAACAGCCTGCTAATCTGTATTTTTGAGGAAGAAGCAAGCATGTCTCACCCTACACCTACCGAACTGAATCTGCATCGGGTTTCCAAAGTATTGGAAGTCAGCTTCGATGATGGCTCCAACTTCAAACTGCCCGCGGAATACCTGCGCGCTTTTTCGCCATCTGCTGAAGTCATGGGTCACGGCCCCGGACAACGCAAGGTGCCTACAGGCATCGAAAAAGTAAATATCGATCAGATCGAGCCCGTGGGCAACTACGCCATCGTGCTGCATTTCGATGATGAACACAATACGGGCATTTACTCCTGGGAAACCCTGTATAATCTGGGGCAGAATTATGATCAGTACTGGCAGCAGTATCTGAATGAACTCGAAGAAGTAGGCTACAGTCGTAAAGACCCCGCCTCCTGAATCACGCGCAGGAATTCACGTCCATGAGCAACGACCACAACGACAGCACCCACTTTGGCTACAAAACCGTCGCCAAAGATGAAAAAGCCAATATGGTACGCGGGGTCTTCGACTCCGTAGCATCACGCTATGACTTGATGAATGATCTCATGTCCATGGGTGTGCATCGTTTGTGGAAGCGCTTTGCGGTGGAACTGGCAGGAGTGCGTGCCGGGCATCAGGTGCTGGATCTGGCTTCGGGCACGGGCGATCTTGCCGATCGTTTTGCGGGGCTAGTCGGCCCTGAGGGGCTGGTGGTCATGACCGACATCAATGCCAACATGCTGTTTACTGGCAGGGATCGCATGACTGATCGCGGCCATGCCGGCAATCTCAGCTATGCTCAGGTCAATGCGGAAGAACTGCCTTTTCCCGACAACAGTTTCGATTGCATCACCATCGGTTTCGGTCTGCGCAATGTTACTGATAAGCCCAAGGCGCTGAAAGCCATGTACCAGGCACTCAAACCCGGTGGTCGCGCCTTGGTGCTGGAGTTTTCCAAGCCGGTGATCAAGCCCCTGGAAAAAATCTATGACCTGTATTCGTTCAACCTGCTGCCTAAAATCGGCAAGCTGGTGACCCAGGACGAAGACAGCTATCGTTACCTTGCCGAATCCATTCGCATGCACCCTGATCAGGAAACCCTGCGCGAAATGATGGAAGAGGCGGGATTTGAAAACTGCGACTACCACAATCTTACTGGCGGTATCGTCGCTGTACACCGTGGATTCAAGCTCTGAATGTCCACCCGCGATCTGGCACTCCAATCTCTGGAAAGCAGCGTCAATACGCTGCTGAAGCTTGATCCTGTCGCTGGCGGAAAACTGGCTCGACACCATGGAAAGGTCATTGGCATTCATTTGAGCGGGGCAGAAATCACGCTCTTCTTTATCCCCGACCAACAAGGCCAGATACAACTGTTCAGTCATATCGAAGGCAAACCCGACTGCCTGCTCAGCGGTTCTCCCATGGATTTGTTGCGCAGTGGCGACAAGCAACAAGGCAGCCAGCAACTATTTGCCGGACGGGTCAGCATCACAGGAGATACCGGGCTGGCACATGACTTTGGTAGCACCTTGGGCGGCCTGGATATCGATTGGGAAGAACAATTATCAAAATTTACCGGCGACATCCTCGCTCATCAGTTTGGCAACCTTTTTCGTAGCGGTCAGCAATGGTTCAGTCAGACCCGCGACCATCTGCAAAACGACCTTGGTGAATACCTGACTGAAGAAGCAAGGCTCTTACCTCCGCCTCTGGAAGTTGCCGACTTTATCGATCAGGTGGATCAGTTGCGAGATCGCAGCGAGCGCCTGGAAGCGCGCTTTCGTCTGCTACAAAAACATCTGCAGGAGTCCTCATGATACCGGTACGTCAGGGCATGCGGGTGGTGCATATCGCCTGGGTTTTACTGAAAAACGGTCTGGATGAGTTCATACTCGCCGCGCATTTGTTTCGCCCCATTCGTTTTTTCCGCTTCCTTTCTCCCTTTTATTGGTTGCAGAAGGGACAAAGACCGAACTATGGGGTACGCATTCGCAAGACCCTGGAAGACCTTGGGCCTATCTACATAAAATTTGGACAAATTCTTTCTACCCGTCGTGACCTGTTGCCAGATGAGATAGCGGTTGAACTGGTCAAACTTCAAGATGACGTGCCTCCTTTTTCTGCGGAACAATCCCGTCAGATCATCGAGAAAGCCCTGGGAGGCAAGGTGGGAGACTTGTTTGCACGCTTTGACGCGCAACCCATGGCATCGGCATCCATCGCCCAGGTACACGGCGCCCAGCTACTTACGGGTGAAGAGGTTATTGTAAAAGTCGTACGCCCCGGTATCGAAAAAGCCATACGCAAGGACGTGGACTTGATGTACACCCTTGCCAGTCTGGCACAGAAATATTCAAAGGAAGCCCGCCGTCTACGCCCCCTGGAAGTGGTCGAAGAATATGAGAAGACCATATTCGACGAATTGGATCTGATGCGTGAAGCCGCCAATGCCTCCCAGTTGCGGCGCAATTTTCTCAACAGCGAGATGCTCTATATTCCACAGGTCTACTGGGATTACTGTCGCAATAATGTCATGGTCATGGAGCGTGTATACGGAACCCCGGTTGATGAAGTGGACAGCCTCAAAGCCCAGGGCGTAAGCATGGCATTGCTGGGTGAGCGCGGCGTAGAAATATTTTTCACCCAGGTGTTTCGCGATAACTTCTTCCACGCCGATATGCATCCCGGCAATATTTTTGTTGAACCCAGTGGCCGTTATATCAGCGTTGATTTTGGCATCATGGGCACGCTTACTACAGAGGATCAACGCTATTTGGCTGAAAATCTGTTGGCTTTCTTCCACCGCGATTATCGTCGCGTGGCAGAACTGCATGTGCAATCAGGCTGGGTGCCTGAGGGAACCCGGGTAGAAGAATTTGAAGCCGCTATCCGCACGGTCAGCGAACCCATCTGGGAAAAGCCCATTGCGGAAATTTCTTTCGGGCATTTCCTGTTACGGTTGTTTCAAACCGCCCGCCGTTTCGATATGGAGGTTCAGCCACAACTGGTGTTGCTGCAGAAAACCTTGCTCAACATTGAAGGTCTGGGACGCATGCTCTATCCTGAACTGGATTTGTGGACCACCGCCAAGCCTTTCATGGAAAAGTGGATTGCCCAGCAAGTTGGTCCCAAAGCATTCCTGCGCAAGATGAAGGAAAACTTGCCGCAGATGTCTGAGGAATTACCTGAGATTCCCAAAATGGCCTATCAGGTATTGAAAAATGCTCAGGCAGGAAAGCTTCGGGTGGAATGGCAGTCCAAAGAACTGGTTGCACTCAGAGCCGATTTGCAAAAGGGACAGCGGCGCACGCAACAAAGCATTGCTGGCGGCGCCTTCATTGTCAGCGCCACCTTGTTAGCGACCCTTGGAACGCCATTGCTGTCTGCCAGCCTGGTTCCAATTGTCAGTGCAAGCCTGGGAACCGTTGGCGGGCTATTGCTGGGAAACAGCCTACTTCGACGTTGATTCCTTCACCGGTACCTTGACTCTCACTTCAACCTTTGCCGATACAATGCCGCTCTGCTGCAAGTGTGCAGTAAATTTACCGCCACTGACTCGCTTCTGAATAGAGACGCGACCACCGCCCACATCTACTAGCAATCCCTGGTGTGTGCGCCCACCTCGTTCCACTACAATCACCCGGTGATCCAGGTAGCCCGACAGATTCGCTACTGATACCTTGCGATATTCCCACACATACTTGGGCTTGGGTGGCGCTTTCTTCTCCTCGGTCGAAGCATTATTCGATGAAATCAAAGACGTATTCTTTCGAATATAGAAACTCATGTCCGTGATCAATCGCCCATTGACCAATAATTGCATCCCCAATTTATCCAGCATTTTCTCTCCTGACTTGGAAATAGCCATCAGAGACAACATATTCAACGGCTGGGCAGGACGGATATTGATGGTCAGATTTCCCCAGTTGCTCAAAAACTCCCGCAAGGCACCGCTTAAACCAACCCCAGGAATAATACCTTGGCTTCGCAACTCCGAGAAAAAGTCATCCACCATCAATAGTTTGAACTGCTCTGGTTCTACGCCTCGCTTCTGTGCACAGTAATCAACCATCTTGCGCCCAAACTCGGGAATATAATCAAGGGATAACTTCATGCGTTCCAACAGCACTGTCAACGCATTCTGAGAGTTCAATGACGAGACATTATCCAGAGTCAGCGACAATTCTGTGCGTTGTATATCTTTCACATCCACACTGAATTCCACATAGAGTTTTCGGGACGCAGCCTGAAAGTGGTAACTGGCTTTCATATCCCCCAAAATATTGTCGAATCCAAGTTCCTGCAGTTGCGCAAAGGAAGAACCTCCTCCTACTCGACAAAGATCCCGTTCTTTCCCCAGCTGAGGGTTGTCTGCCATGACCATCTTATCCAGTTGCTGCGCCTTATCACCTGAAATATCCATTTTTATTTGCTTCGCCACGAAACGCAGCCTTGCCGGTGCTGCCTCTCCGGAACCCAGACCAGGAATTCGGTCCATAAGATAAGAAAGTGCATCAGGCCCCAGAATATACACACCGGCAACATCAATACCATGCCCGATGTCGACAGGCTCTACGGTAATACCTTCAACGTCTATCTTTCCGCTGAGACTGGTACTCAAATTCTGATATTTGATAACCGCATAGGGAGCCGCCTGCAGTATCTCTTGATCCAGTTTGGTTTTGATAAAATAATAGAAACCCCAGTGCGCAATGGCCCACAAGATGATGGGCATGCCAATCAACCAAACCCAGATATTCCCCCTTCTTCTCACCGCAACCCCCTTACCCCAATAAATTATTTAATTCCTATCGCACCAGTGCCGCTTCTACACTATTACGCGTTACCGAACCTTGCAGCTTTTCAATCAGTTCCAGTGCAAAATCCATTGCCGTCCCCGGGCCACGGGAGGTGATGATATTGCCATCGACCACCACTTGTTGATCAATATACGCTGTACCAGGCAAATCCATTTTGTCCACAACTCCCGGATAAGATGTCACTTGTTTGTCCACCAATAGCCCGGCACTTGCCAAAACTTTCGGCGCTGCACAAATCGCGGCAACATAGCCGCCTTGTTGTTGGGTTTTCTGTAACAACTGGCGAATACGGGAATCCTCATCCAGATAATCAGCACCTGGCAAGCCACCAGGCAACACAATCATGTCGAAGTGATCATCCATCACCGCATCCAGGGTGGTATCTGGAACAATCACCACGCCACGACTGCAACGGACAGCTTCCGCGGTCAAGCCAGCACTTACCACTTCAATTTCTGCTCTACGCAACAAATCGATAATCGTAATCGCTTCCAGCTCTTCACAGCCTTGCGCCAAGGGGACCAGTACCCGCGCCATAATACTTCTCCAAAATTCAGGACATCTCTATCATTTTTTTGTAAAAACAGAAATTCCCTTGAGTAAGTTCAATGCCTCGTTCAATTCGTAATCCTGTTCCAATAATTTTTTCTCTGCCTTTTGTTTCCCGGTATTGTTCTTTGCGCCTTTTTTATGCTCAGGATTCGCCAAATGATCGGCCAAATCAGCTTCTTTGACCTGCAGCACATTTTTCTTCAGCTTTTCGAGTTTTACCTTGCTCAGCTCGATATCAGGCTGGATACCCTCCGCCTGGATAGAGCGCCCATTGGGGGTGTAATAACGCGCTGTAGTCAGTTTAATGGCAATCTTGCTACTGATAGGCACGATGGTTTGCACCGAACCTTTACCAAAAGTTGTACGCCCCATGATCACCGCTCTACTGTGATCCTGCAGAGCTCCGGCAACAATTTCAGATGCCGAGGCAGAGCCTTCGTTCACCAATACCACCAAGGGGGCACCGTTCAGTACATCGCCAGGACGGGCGTTGAATTTCAATGCGTCAGCATCTCCTCGCCCCTGGGTGTAAACAATCAAGCCTTTTTCAAGAAACGCATCACTGACGGCAACTGCCCCCTGCAAAACCCCGCCTGGGTTGTTGCGCAAATCCAGCACCAGCCCTTTCAATGGCTTGCCATATTGTTTCCGAATCTTGTTGATGGCTGCCAACATGTCTTCAGCTGTAGGTGCTTGAAATTGTGCCAGACGCACGTAGGCAAAACCGGGTTCCAACTCACGGGATTTAACACTCGCCTGTTTTATAACAGCACGGGTGATATCAAATTCCAGGGGCTTGTGTTCACCCGAACGCTGTACGGTAAGTTTGATTTTCGACCCCGGCTTCCCTCGCATGATCTTTATTGCATCATTCAAGCCCATGTCTTTTACAGGGCGTCCATCCAGACGGATGATCAAATCACCTGCCTGGATGCCAGCCTTCTGTGCCGGCGTATCGTCAATGGGAGAGATAACCTTGATGAATCCGTCCTCTACACCAACTTCAATCCCCAAGCCACCAAATTCACCACTGGTGCCTTCCTGCAGCTCTTTGAAATGCTCTTCATCGAGGTAAGCTGAATGTGGATCCAGCCCTTCCAGCATCCCGCGAATGGCGTAGTCCAGAAGCTCTCTATCGGAAACAGGCTCTACATAATCTTGCTGGATACGACCAAACACTTCAGCAAAAATCCGCAGTTCCTTCAGCGGCAAACTCTTTTTTTCAACTGGCGTCTCTTTTGCAGAAACAACTGCAAATGGCATCAATACCAAACAACTCCACAATACAGCCTTTTTCCAATTATTCATTTCAACATCTCTGCTATTACCCGAATATGTAATCTGAATGCAACTACTCAGCTAACCGCTGAAATGCACCAGCTCTGCGTTCAAAAATGGTCATTTACA
>CAYXOS010000143.1:2014-6959 GCA_964467115.1 uncultured Sedimenticola sp. | reverse complement strand
TTTCTGAATAGTTCAAGGGAGTTTCGAACAGACTTATCAATTATTCTATGTGCTACTCTTTGGCGCAGAAACAGCAGATTTCAAAGTTCCTGAGGAAAAAGAAACTACGGCTGTTTTTTCTGGGTGCAGAATGCGTAACACCACTGCCTGATAACGGTCACGCTTCGCCAGCACCGCACTGTATTTTCGAACGCCAAAAAGAACTCCGGCAAACCCAGCAGCTCCAGCAGTAATACTCAAGAACTCTGCAGATTCCAACATCAGGGTTTCTGCCACCTTAGTGCCGATCATTCCACCGACGATCAACCCCACCAATGGGGCGAGGTACACCAGAAGGGAAGCAATTTGCAACGCTGATTCGTCCAATCCGATCAGTACCCGGTCTCCTTGGCGAGCATTGACCCTATTACGTGCCCGAAAAGCGCGCTGACGCTGAGGAAACAGGCTCGAAAGCAATGAGGTTCCACAGCCGCTCTTGGCAGAGCAAGAACCGCAAGTCGACTTTGTTTCTGGAACAACTTCGGCAACATCGCCTTGCACTGAAATGACTTTTCCTTCTTCTTCCAGCATGAGCTCAATCTGCCGCGTTGAATTTATTTTTTTCTACACTGGCGACCAGCAACTCCAGAGTTTTTTGCGGCACTTCACCAACAGCTGTAATTTGATAGTCTTGCAAGCGCTGGCCGAACACGCGTACCGAACCAAGATTGGTGAATCCTTCAAAAGCCTTGTCACTATCCAGGAGTTCCAGATAAACCGATACGGTTGCCAAGCCATCGGAAAAAACAAAATGCTCAAGCCCGGTCTTTTCTGACTGTTGATGGCTTACCAGGGCAAAACCTGCAGGCAGATCAGGAATGGCAGCAGGCGTAGCAGCCGCCTTTACCGGCGCAACAGGCACGACGCCCTCACTCGGGATTTTCACGGCAGAATCATCTAAACTCGCCAACATCAGGCGATTATCACCAGCATCAGTGGTTTTTCCATCTTTTTCGGATCCCAGAGCCCGTGGTGGCATCTCAGAAATCTTCAGGTCGGTGAACATTATTCTGGACTGCAGCTCACCTTCATTATCGACGACTGATAAATCCAGAGGTAAGGCACTCATTTGATCAAGGGTCAGGTGATACCCGTATCGAAAGTCATCACGAGGTAAAAGATCGATAACCACGCCCAAGCGACCAGCTACACGTACTTGCTTACCCAGAGACAAGCGATAATTTTGTTGCAACTTTTCTGGTTGAATCGATTTGAGTGGTGATAACTTTCCCGATGCCGGTTGTTGGGATATATGCAGTTCACCATTGCTGCCGGTGGTAATGATAGTGATTGCGCTACTGTCCCGAATGACTTCTCTGGGAATTCCCGTCAATGAGGACAGGGATTCTCTGACCCCCGCTTCGCCAACTTGATGGCGCAAATGCATTGCCTCCAGGGATTTTCCACACTGGTAAACAAAGTGCCCTTCGTAGTCCATGCTGACCACAGCCTGGTTCATTCTTTCCAGCCATTGCGCCGCTTGATTCCGGGTCTCATCAGTAGCAAGACCCACAGTGGGCAACAACAGCAACAGCGTTAAAAATCCCTTTTTCACGGGCTTATTTTTGTGGCTGACCGTAGCTGACAAAAGAGGTATAAGGCATCACGCCCTGAACACCCCCAGGTGCCACGGCATACTGACTGTGTTGTTCAAGATAATTATCCAGACGGGTTCGAGTTTTTCCTTCCACTGTTTTCCAGTGCTCATCTTGCTTGGCTACAACAGGTGTAGGGGAAACTTTGCCCAAAGGCTGCGCCACAACTCGCAATCCCGGATCCATCGACATGTTCTGAGGTTGGCTGTTGTTAATAAACTGGGGACCCAACATGATTCCCACAGCAGCAACAGAAGCCGCCAACGCTGCGCCCGCCGCAGGTTGTACCCATTTAGGTAAATGGCTACGGGATTTCACCGGTGCCAAGATAGTAGGCTCCGACTGTAATCGCTGACTCACCGAGTTGACCAGATCAAGTGCGGAAATATTTACCTCTTCCCCGCGCATACTGTCACTGATCATCTGATATCGAACCAGGGTTTCCCGCATTTCCTGATCCTTACAGAGTTGATGGCTGACATCGAGTAAATCCAGGTCACTGAGTTCTGAATCGATGGCTGCTGACAGTCGATCCTGCGGGTTATGGTTTCCAAATTCAGACATGGTTCTTTCTCACTCAATTCAATAAAGGGCGTAACTTCTTGTCAATCGCATCACGAGCACGAAATATTCGCGACCGTACCGTACCAATGGGGCAATCCATCGCCTGGGCTATTTCCTCATAACTCAGACCTTCCAATTCCCGCAAGCTGATTGCTGTGCGCAAATCATCTGGAAGCTCGTTCAATGCATCCCGAATGGTGCGGGCAATCTCGTCTTGCAACAACAACCGCTCAGGCGTATCAAATTCTTTCAGCCTGGCACCCGAATCCATTTGCTCCGCAGTCACTGCTTCGACATCATCAGTCGGAGGTCGCCGTCCCTTGGCTGCCAAATGATTTTTGGCGGTATTGATAGCGATACGATACAACCATGTATAAAAGGCGCTATCACCACGAAATTTCGGCAGTGCCCGGTAAGCTTTAATAAAAGCCTCCTGGCTCACATCCAACACCTCGCTACTATCATGGATATAACGCGAGATGATATTCGCCACCTTCTGCTGGTATTTCAGTACCAGCAAATCAAAAGCCTTTTTGTCGCCTTTTTTTACTTTTTCAACCAATTTCAGATCGGCTTCGGCATTCGAGGTCATGGCTCACTCCCTGAGCCATACAACCATGGCTTTTGTATCCTATGCCAATGTGACATTCTTATTGTTATAAAGTTCTGTTTCATGAATACTTAATTGGCAAGAAAAGCAAAACTCGGCCAGCGGTAATCTGCAACCCGGGAAGCACAACTGAAATTTTCGTCTAACACATTCATATTTAAAATATTTATGTCCTGTGATATTTTGTTGTCATCAATAACAACCACAAACAAAGGGCTGCCCAACAAGTTGAATCTCGGTTGCTTGAGTGCATTCAGGCCATCTCTGGAAATCAATACCCCCTATTATGTCAAAAAAATTCGATTATGACGTTTTAATTATCGGCAGCGGTGCCGCCGGGCTCAGTTTAGCACTGCGCCTGCCGAAAGAAACCCGCATTGCCGTTGTTTCCAAACGTGAGCTGGCGGAAGGAAACACCCTGTATGCCCAAGGGGGAATATCTGCCGTACTCGATGAAGCAGATTCTACAGAATCCCATATTCAGGATACATTGATCGCCGGTGACGACCTGTGCGACGAAGAAATCGTCAAAATGGTGGTGGAAAATGGCCCACAAAACATTCGCTGGCTGCTGAACCAGGGGGTGGAGTTTACCCAACAACCCTCAACAGGATCATCTGGCTATCACTTGACTCGCGAGGGCGGACACAGCCACAGACGCGTCATTCATGCCGCCGACGCAACTGGAAAAATGGTAGAACTCAGTCTGGAAGACCAGGCTAGGCGCCATCCAAACATCAGCTTGCTGGAATATCATATCGCCATCGACCTGATTTGCACGCCCAGAGGTGATGCGTCCCAACCCAGACGCTGTCACGGCGCCTATCTTCTTGACCTGCTTCAAGATCAAGTCAAATCCATTGGAGCACGCAGTGTAGTATTGGCCACTGGCGGTTCAAACAAGGTCTATTTATATACCAGCAACCCGGACGTTGCCACTGGCGATGGCATTGCCATGGGCTGGCGTGCAGGTTGCCGAATTGCCAACATGGAGTTCATCCAATTCCATCCCACCTGTCTCTATCATCCAGACGCAAAGTCCTTCCTGATCACAGAAGCAGTACGTGGGGAAGGCGGAATTCTAGTACTGCCTAATGGCAAACGCTTCATGGACGCTTACGATGAGCGTGGCGAACTGGCACCACGCGATATCGTTGCCCGAGCTATCGACAATGAAATGAAGCAACATGGTCTGGACAGTGTTTTTCTGGATATCAGTCATAAAGAGCCGAATTTCATCAAAGAACATTTTCCAACGATTTATACAAAATGCCTGGAACTGGGTATCGACATTACCCGCGAACCCATCCCCGTTGTTCCCGCTGCCCACTATACCTGCGGCGGCATCTACACAGACAAGAAAGCACGCACCGATATTCAGGGCTTGTACGCCGTTGGAGAAACCGCTTATACGGGGCTGCATGGTGCCAACCGCATGGCAAGCAATTCCCTACTCGAATGCTTGGTATTCAGTGAAGTTGCAGCACAAGACATTGGTCACCAATTGCAACAAGATGAACAGGAATTACCTCCCCTGCCCCACTGGGATGAAAGCCGGGTAACCGACTCTGATGAGGCCGTGGTTGTCGCGCACAACTGGGATGAGCTACGCCGCTTTATGTGGGACTATGTGGGCATTGTTCGTCGCAACAAACGGCTTGCCCGAGCGCAACGACGTATCAACCTCCTGCAACACGAGATACGCGAGTATTACAGCAATTTTCGGGTTACCAACGACTTGCTGGAACTGCGTAACCTTGCCGATGTTGCAGAGCTGATCATCCAGTCTGCCATGCGGCGGCGTGAGAGTCGCGGCCTGCATTTCAATCGCGACTACCCCTGGAAAGATGACAGCCAGAAAACACCGACTATACTCATTCCAGACAATTATATCGTCAGCGACCTGGATGACTCATGATTGATATCATTGTTGCAGATTACCAAAAACCTGAGCACCAACGAGCTATTATCACCCTTTTGGATGACTATGCACAAGATCCCATGGGTGGTGGCAAACCCCTGGATTCCGAGGTAAAAGAACGACTCATCCCCGCCATGATTAACCAACCGGGCGCCCTGAGCATTCTTGCCTTTGACGGGAGAAAACCAGTGGGACTGATCAACTGTTTTCAAACCC
>CAYXOS010000143.1:0-1914 GCA_964467115.1 uncultured Sedimenticola sp. | reverse complement strand
TGAAGAAAGTTGAAGAAATTGCCCGGCAACGCGGTTGCTGCAAATTGACACTGGAGGTACTGGAGGGTAACCAAATCGCAAAAAACGCTTATGCAAAATGTGGTTTCAGCGGCTACGAACTGGATCCTGTTATGGGGAAAGCCCTGTTCTGGGAAAAAAAGCTATAGACGTAAAACCCTCAGGAAATGGGTTTTAGCCTGCCGTTTTCAGACATAGCTACAGCAATGGGACGTGTCGCCGGGAAACTGCTCAGGATAATCATTCCAATTACCGTAATCGGCACGCTCAGAAACATGCCAGTGATCCCCCAGATTTGCCCCCACAGGGACAAAGCCAGAATCACCACCAATGGACTGAGATTCAACGACGACCCCATGACTCTTGGCTCAATCACATTGCCAATCAACATCTGCAGGCTTCCCAAAGAAATCAACAGCGTTAAAAAGGGGGCGAAAGTATCGAACTGCACCAGAGACAAAGCGGTAGGTAGCAACACGGCGATCATGGAGCCAATAGTGGGAATAAAGTTGAGCAGAAAAATAAGCAGCGCCCAGAAAGGTGCGTAATCCACACCTACCCATACCAGAATCGCATAGCTGATGATTCCCGTCAGCGCACTCACCAGGGTTTTTATATATAAATATTGGCGAATCTGCACTTGGATATCGGCAAGCATTTTGTCAATGCGGGTACGCCGTTCACGGTCGGGAAACATGATACGCAATTTAATCGAAAAATAGCGTTTTTCCAGCAACAGGAAGGCAACATAAATCGCCACCAACCCCGCATTTCCCGCCAACCCCATAATGGCAGCAGCAATATTGCCAATGATTTTGCCCAAATCAAGACTACTGATCCAGTGTTGAAGGGTAGAACCGATTTCCAACCCGGTAAATTCCGAAAAATGCTTGATGATTTTGCTGATATTGTCCTGATAGGTGGGCGCAGCAATGCTCACCTGCTCTACCGTATCGCCAATCATCTGTACCACACCGGTAATCAGCAGTATGACCACCACCAGGGCAGGAACAATACTGAAACGTTCAAAAGGGTGAATACCGGCAACAGACAGACGCCGAAAATTGGCCGAAATGGCATCAATGATGTACCAGATGATGACAGCAATAGCGAAAGGGATAAGCAACGATTTGCCTATCAGAAGCAATGCCAGCACTGCTGCAGCGGTAACAACTGTGGCAATGACGGTCAAAGACATCATTTAACTCCTTTTGCTGGCTACCAACATGGCAAGATCAGAAAGTTCAGTTTGGGCACTGGATACCGAACCATCTTCCCGATAATAGTGGATATCCAATTCTTTGAACACTTGTAACAATTCATTTTTTCTCAATCGCCAATCGGCACTAGTCGGCCCCCTATCCAGATACACTTCTTGCACAAAAGTTTGGTAATACAACTTTCCACCGGGTTTTAGCGCCTCAATCAACCTGGAAAACAAGGAACGATCCAGAAAAAAAGAAACCAGAATAACATCGAAACCGGCACGTTCCGGAGGGTGCTTTACTACGTCTCGAACCTGACAGTGAACAGACAAGTCACGTTCTTCCGCCCTAGTTTGCAACTTCTCGATCGCCACAGGGGAGAAATCCCAGGCATGAGTCTCAAGCCCTTTCTCCGCCAATAACAAGGCACTTGCCCCACGCCCACATGCCAGATCCAGGGCAACGCCGGTAACTGGAAGCAAATGCATATTGCGCAACAACACCTGCGCCACCTTGCCTTCTGATTCCGCCTGGTGATGACGTTGATTCCATTTTTCCAAGTAATCGTCTTGGGTCAAAGGGCGTCCAGACCTCGTGCCAGATCAGTTTCTATGTCCTCGATATCTTCAAGTCCTACAGAAATACGGATCAAACCATCACTTATACCCGCTGCTGAGCGCTGTTCGGGACT
>CAYXOS010000142.1:0-6960 GCA_964467115.1 uncultured Sedimenticola sp. | reverse complement strand
CCCCCTTCTGGAAAAAGGAACACACCCCGGCGGGAGCGCGTTGGGTGGAAGCACGACACAGCGATAAGGATGCTGAGGAAAGATGGTAAGAGAGGTCGGAGCTACAGCCGAATCAGGGAATCCATATGCCACACACAGCCAATTAAACAAAACAAACAGAGGAACAGACATGGCGATTGACGCAATGAAAATACTGGGCAGTTTGCTCAACAGTGGAATGCTTTCTAAAGGCTCAGGCTCCAATGTGCTTGGCTCGGTGCTGGGTTCCCTGCTTGGAGGAGGTGGCTCAAGTGCGTCTTCTTCCGGTGGGTTAGGCGGCATGCTGGGTGGCTTGTTGGGTGGTGGTTCATCACAATCTGGTGGCGGCATGGCTGATATTCTCGGTGGTTTGCTCGGTGGTGGTGGAAAATCATCGAGTGGTGGCTTGGGTGATCTTTTGGGTGCGGCAATGAAGCAATTCGGTCAAGCACCGCAAGGCTTGGGTTTGGCTGATCTTCCCGCCAATATTGAACCTGAGCAAGCCAATGAGCAGGCAACACTGATGATTCGCGCCATGGCAAATGCGGCCAAAGCTGATGGACGGGTGGATAAAATAGAGCAGCAACATTTAATTGAGGGATTGGGGGAAGAAATAACCGCAGAAGAAGTTGCTTTCCTGCAGCAGGAATTGAAATCACCATTAGATATCGATGCCTTTGTATCAAGCATTCCCCGTGGAATGGAAGCACAAGTTTATCTGGCATCATTGATGGCGATTGACCTGGATACAAAACCCGAAGCACAGTATTTGGATAAACTTGCCAAAGGTATGGGGATGGATGCCGATGCGGTCAACCAGATTCATGATCAACTGCAGGTGCCACGCCTTTATTCCTGACATACAAGAGGAGAGCCAGCCGTCTTATTTTTGGAACAGAAAGGGCTTTTTAAGACCTATTTGTTCCAGATAAGGAACCGACGCCGCTCGAAATCCACGGATGTAGAGCGGCATCGGTTTTTTTGCGCCAAGGAGTCGAGGCTGACTTTGACCAATATATTGTAGTAGGGTTTTTACCTCAACTTCCCGCAACTCCCAGATAATCAGCGATTTTGACCGCATGTTGTCGAAATTCTAGCGCCTGTCTAGTTGGTCTATACTTTTAATAGCGATTAACTAGCGGGGGTAGTGTCCTATTTTTCGCTCGAATAGAGGTTTTGGCATGTTCATTGCTTTTAGCTACATGAATAGAGGTCGGATTTCGGCTGGGTTGGCATGACGGGGATTTGTGATATGTTTTCCTATAAATATAAGTATGTATTCAGACAGGGACTACTATTGCTATTGCTCAACAGCAGTAGTGCGATGGCAGCTACCCATTTTGTTTCTGTTTCAGATCCCACCTGTGGTGGCTCCACGCCCTGCTATTCCAATATTCAGGCAGCGGTGGACGCGGCGGCAGATGGTGATGAGATCAAAGTGGCCGTGGGTAGTTACTCCGGTTCCCAAAAAGTGTTTACAACCACGGCGGGAGGTGGCGACAACCTGGACTATACCCAAGTCGTGATGATCGATAATAAAAGCCTGACCCTGCGTGGAGGTTACCAAACCAGCAATTGGACTACTGCTGATCCGCTGAACAACCCAACGGTCATTGATGCCAAACAATTTGGCCGTGGTGTAACGGTGATCGCAGATGCCAATCCCATCAAAACCGTTACCATTGATGGGTTCCAGATCATCAATGGCGATTATACCGAACTGGGTAATCCTGCTGGTCAATTTACATACCGTTGTCGAACCACTGGAGGGGATTGCGCTGGCGGGATGTGGGTCAAAGGTGTCAATATTAATCTTCTCAATTCCCTGGTTTCGAATAATGTTGCGAGTAGAACCCGGCTCTATTCTCAAGGGGGTGGTGCCTTGTTTTGGGGGACAGGAGAGGTGCTGGTCGATGGTTGTCGCTTTTCCAACAATAACAATGACAAAGGCTACGGCGGAGGATTGTATATACAGGAAACTGCTTGGCAGTCAGTATCTACACCAACAATAACCATTCGCAACAGCCAGTTTGATGGAAACAAGGCAGATGATGAAGGGGGCGGCTTGGCGATAAGTCAGGTCAGCAGTCATGTATTGGTTGAAGGTAGTCGGTTTTTGGGAAACGTCGTCAATACCGGTAACCACCAGTATGGCGGGGGCATGGCAGTAAGTGCGGATGGTGAAAAAAATATTGTTGTAAAGCGCTCGGAATTTATTGGAAACTCAGCACCGGTGGGATCAGGGCTTCAAGTAGAAGCGGTAGGTGCTACACAGTCTGTTTCGGTCGTCCTGGAGAACATTATTGCTGCGGAAAATTCTGGAACAGACTATTGGTTGAGCGGAAGTATCCCGGGTACGGGGGTGATCTTTGTCAATGGTGTGAATGCCATGAATGTGACTGCCAGTCATTTGACAGTGGTGAATAACAGCACGCCAGTTGCCATTGGCGTGCGCAGTAGAGATACGAAAGCAGTTGTTGCGAATTTCAAGAATGTTCTGATTGATGGCGTTGCCGGCAGTTATGGATTTGTTGGTGGTCAGGCCACCACAGGGTCGGTGTCCATTGACTACACGAATACCTTGTTTTCCATTGCGGGGATTGTTCAGCAGGCACTGGAAAATGGCGTCGTATCATTTACCAGCAGCGGGACTTTGGTGGCAGCCCCACAACTGGATGCGGTGCATCGCTTGCTGGGCACTTCACCAGCAAAGGATGCAGGAGTGTCGGTACCTGCTGTTACCAATGACATAGACGGCGATGGGCGCCCTGCTGGCAGTGCTCCAGATATTGGTGCAGATGAGTATGTGACTAACGTCAATGGCTTATATCGTTTCAGGCAAGCGGCATATTCAGTGGCTGAAGGTCAATCCGTACAAGTTACAGTGGAGCGTATCGGGGCTGCCCTGGGTGCGACAACTGTTCAATACGCTTCTTCAGATGGCAGTGCCTCCAGTGCTGACTACAATGCCGTGTCGGGAACCCTCAATTTTGCCTCTGGCGAAACCAGCAAAAACATCACTCTGGTGACTGTTGACGACAGTAACTATGATCCGTTGGAAACCATAAACATCAGTTTGAGTAGTCCCAGTACGGGAACCCAACTGAGCTTTCCTTCTCAAACCATTGTCACGATTGATGACAATGATGCCAGTGCCAATGGTACTTTGGCCTTCGGTGAGCCAGTGCAAGTGGTGAATGAAGGTGCCGGTACGGTGCAAGTTGCTGTCAGTCGTCAGGGGGGAACGACAGGTACAGTAACGGTTCAATATCAGACTCAGGATGACAGCGCCGTCGCCCCAGGGGATTATACCGCCACCTCGGGAACCCTCACCTTCCCAGACGGTGTGGCGATAAAGAGTTTTGATGTTGCTATCCAGGATGACAGTGCGGTTGAAGGTGATGAAGCACTCAATTTAATACTGACAGCACCCACTGGGGGGGCGACACTGGGGGAGGCAAGCACTGGAAGCCTGACCATCAAAGACAATGACAGCCATGGACAATTTCGTTGGGCAAGCTACAGTTATAGTGTTGCAGAAAACGCCGGATCCGCGACAGTGTCAGTGGAGCGTATCAATGGTACTCAGGGACAGGTGACTGTCGCCTACACCACCGCGCCAATGAGTGCGGTACAAGCAGACTTTACAGCAACCAGTGGCACCTTGTCGTTCAACAATGGGGATGCCACAGCGCAACAAATCAATGTGCCCGTTGTGAATGATGCGTTGGCAGAAGGGGCGGAAGCCTTCAAGCTGGTGTTGTCCAATCCAACCAATGGTGCGGTTATCACGGGCAGTACGGATACCCAGGTGACTATTAATGATGATGAATCCTGCGCCCAGTTAGGCGCAACCACCTATGACCAGGCACCAAGTCATCTGTTCAATGGCGAGTTCTATTGTTCGGTCACCGATACCATTCGCCTTGGTGACTATGCGAATGTTGGGGGTTCAGTCAGTATTGAAAACAATGCTTTGCTGATCTTGTCAGCACCAAAGATCCGGATATTCAAAGGTTTCTCGGTGAAAGTGGGTGGCAAGTTACGTCTGGGAAATGGTATTACCCCTTAGCGGGATGTTGAAAAAGTCCCTCCATGGACTTTTTCAACCATGGCACATCCTTGTACCACAACAGCCTTGTATAGATTGATAGGGTGTCGTAGAGATGAATTGGAGTGTAGTGATGAAAATAATGACGCGAACCGTGGGTTTGTCCATGCTGATGCTCTCTGGTATGAGTTGGGCCGAACCGGGTGATATAGAAGCCATTGGCTACAATTCTGGTGGCAATGTTGCCAACGGCATTATCCAGTATCCCGTCACCTCGGCAGACGGACGGTGGGTGGCTTTTCGCTCTCGGGCAACCAACCTGGTGGCGAATGACACCAACTTATCTGACGATATCTTTCTGCTGGATCGTACCAATGACAGTATCGTTCGGGTGAGTCTTGATTCCCTCGGCAATCAGAACACGGTAAATAGCGATTGGCCCACAATTTCTGCAGATGGTGAAATCGTGGTTTTTGCTACTGAAGGAAAATTGCTTCCCCAGGATACCAATTCGGTGTCGGACATTTACGCCTGGCATCGCAGTACCGGTACCCTCAGTTTGGTCAGTTCTGCCGCAGATGGAACCGTAGGTAATGGTGCAAGCAGCGATGCAGCCATATCCGCAGATGGAAAGTGGGTGGCCTTGCAATCGCTCTCCACTAATTTCGAATCTCCTGGCAGCGTAAACAATGGTGGAAGTCAAGGGGATATTTACCTGAAAAACCTGCAAGATGGCAGTATTCGTTGGATATCCCGTCCTGAAGCCAATGGGCAAGAGTCCAATGGTCTCAGTGTATTCCCCTATGTTTCTGCAGACGGGAGCCTGGTTGCATTTTCATCCTATGCCTCCAACCTGGTAAGCGGGGATAGCAATAGTGATTTAGATGTATTTGTCAGGGATTGGCAAAACAACAAGAATTATCTAGTGAGCGTAGCAACCACCGGCGGTTCAGCCAATGGCGCTTCCGAGCTTCGAGGTTTTTCTGCTGATGGAGACCTGGTGTTGTTCTCCTCCCTGGGCAGCAATTTGATTGCCAGCGATACCAATGGTGAAGTGGATCTATTCCTGCGGGATATGAAGGTGGGCAGTACTGAAATCATCAGTTTGAACTGGAGTGGTAGCCAGGTTACCCATAGTGTTCCCGTCAGCTACTCACGGTCGAGCCAGGTGTTTTCGGCAGACGGTCGGTTCTTTGTTTTCAATACCAACTCGGGCTTGTCTTTTATTGATTCAACTGACTACAGCGTTTACGTTTATGATCGGTTATTGCACCAACATCAGCGCTACAGTGTCGATGCCAGTGGTTTACGGGATGGGGGCGCTGCGGATTATTTCAGCCCTGCTATTTCTGCAGATGGGCATTATCTCTATTTCGTGGGAGACGACAAGCTAGTGCCCAGTGCGCCGGGCAACGCGTTGTATGTTGCCAATTTGGCGACCAAGCCGCCCTATGTATATTGTTCGCCCAGAGCCTGGGATGGCTTGGTTGTACCGGACAATGATCCCAATGGTGCTGAGGATACGATCAATATTTCCGAAGCGGTAAACAGCTGGGAAATGGCAGTACAACTACGTATCAGTCATGCCTATATGAGCGATCTACAGGCGAAGATCAGCCATAGTAGTCTGGGGGCAACGCCAAGGGCCTTGTTTACCAACCCTTCCTGTTCATATCCCGACATGAATGCCACGCTTTGGACCCAGGTGCCGGGAATTGATGTGAATAGCGCTGGTGCCTGCAATAGCAGTTTCGTTCCCGCAATCAGCGGCTGGTACAGCCCGGAAACAGATTTGTCATATTTTCTTTCTCCTCAGAACGTGCAGGGCACCTGGACATTGCGTATGGAAGACACGATAGCCCAGGACTCGGGAAGGGTGCAGCAATGGTGTCTGTTGCCCCTGTCTCATGGTGAGTGTGATGCGGCTGAAGTCAGCCAACAAAATCGTACGGTCAATTCGGGAGAGCATTTAGTGTGCAATGCCGGATATTACGCCAGCACCGGGGGTGTGGTAGAGAACACGGGTAGTCTGAGCGTCAATTTCAGTGGTCATGCCGGATTTAGCCAGTTGGATGTAAAGACAGGAGGCGTGTTGAGACTCAATGCACATAATTCACCCTAGCATGTATGGTTTTATATGGAAGTTCTTGTTTTATCGCCTAAACTACTGGGTAGCCAAAACTGATTTGAGCAAAAATTGTTTAGAAACCAGGTATGTGGTTCAGCGTAAGCCAAAGATTTTGGGCTTGGGGAATTTGTAATAAGCAAAAAAATTCAGGGCAAGGAGAATCGCCCTAACAGTTTGGAGGTGTAGTCGGAATTTTGGAATTGTTTCAGCATAGTTCCATACTCCCCCGTCAACCCGACTGCACTTCCAATTCAATTTATCGTTCAGGGAAGAAGGCGGGTTTCGATATCGCCGGTTTGTTTGGAAATGGATGCCATAATCTCACAGTGTTCCTGTTGTACATCCGCAGGGCTAGGGTCATCTGCACAATTACAACCAGCAATGATGCCGGTATAGAAAAGGGCGACCTTAACATGAATATGGGTGCTGTCCTGGTGTTTGCCGAGGATGACCATGCTGAGTTCGTCATCCAGGGCAACGCTGCTTTGGGAAAGCCCTTGTTGCAAAGGTAATCCCCCAAGCCCTCGTTGGCTGAGTTCGAGAATCAGAAGTTGATCGAATTCTTTGCTTTGTAGGGGTGTAGTCTGTAAGGGATGTTTACTTTTCATTCGATTAAGAATGACATGGAATATTGGGAATTGCCAGGGAAGCTCTGATTGATTTTTCGCCGCAAGATGCCGTGTCATGATTCGATCAGAGCTTCCCTAGCCCATATTTGTCACCCCACCCCAGTATTCCCCAATAATCAAAGACTTATTTTCAA
>CAYXOS010000141.1:0-7025 GCA_964467115.1 uncultured Sedimenticola sp. | reverse complement strand
TAATATTCAAAGATTCTCTATGAAATACAGAAAGTTATCACGTTTTTTTAGCGACAGGGTGAAATGTTCGGGCTAAGGTTATCGGTGAGGGAGGAATTGCAATAAAGATTGTTGCAATTCCGGCCATGAGGCAAATTTTTGCTGTACCTGCGAGCTGTAATATTGCAACAAGATTTCGGGATATTCATAGTGTTTGTCGATGTCAAAAGCTTCCTGTACCACTTCTATCCAGGCAGGGGCAGGCTCCAGTAACAAAAATTCTGCCAGGGCTTTGGCGTGATTGGCATTGAAATCATTCTCAAGAAAATAATAAAACCTGTCCGGGTGTTGATCCTGGCATTCCCTGACCCAGACAATTTCATCCAGAATGGCATCCAGCACCCTTTCGGTAGTTGGGTTTGTTCCCAAATCAAACAACTTGGCATGTCCTGTGCGTAAATTGGAAATGGCACAATCCAGCGGGTTGCGTATGGGCAGCAGGAAGCGCAGGCGGGGTTCGGCAGCGAAAAATGATTGTAGATTGATGTTGTGGTTGCGTATATGCAGGGAAGTGCGCAAGGATTCTTTCCAGAACAGACTGTGAATTTCTTCCTTGATCAAACTGTCGCCGAAATGTTTTCGGTACAGCTTTCCCAGTTTATGTTTTTCGTCGAAAGCATGTGAGTGAACGATAGAGCCGCCAGTTTTACCGCGCTTGCCCTTGGTCGAGATCGCCACCGCATAGCGTAGAAATTGATCCAATACTTGCGGATCGTTTTGAAGCAGGAAATCCAGCCGTGGATCGCCCAGAATACGTGCTCCCCCATGATTCAGTACCTGGCAATGGGGATGCAGGAAGAGAATCGATGCTGTCAGTGTGGTGAGATTTCGATAAGGTCCCAGGGCAAGACAGATGGTTTTGATATTGCTGATGTTGATATCCTGCGCCTTGCGCAGATCTTGATCTTTTTCTTTTTCAAGGCGGCGGTTTTCAATGGTCTGGCGTAGTTTCTTTGGCAGCAGATGCACGTTATTATCCCAAGGCTGGTAAGAAGGGAATTGTACCCAATCATTCACAGGAGATAAAAAAGTTTGGCAGATCAAGGGGATTTCCTGTCCAAGTTAGGGGTAACCACCCTCAAGGGAGTGGGGCCCAAGAGTGCCGAGCGTCTGGCTCGCCTGGGCATCCATAGTGTTCAGGATATTCTGTTTCATTTGCCGCTGCGCTATCAGGATCGAACCCGTATTACCCCTGTATCAGCACTCAGAGCCGGGGACGAAGTGGTTATTCAAGGCATGATTGGGCGTGTCGAGATTCGTTTTGGTCGACGTCGCTCCATGCTGGTGCATCTGCTGGATGATGATAATCTCATCATGTTGCGTTTTTTTCATTTCAGTGCCGCGCAGAAAAATGCACTTCGGGAAGGCTTGCTGTTGCGCTGTTTCGGTGAAGTGCGCAATGGCGTAGCATGCTATGAGCTGATTCATCCCGAATATCGAATCGTGAATGAAAACGAAGAGGAAGTCGCGGAAGCCACTTTGACCCCCGTGTATCCGACTACTGAGGGCATGCACCAGCTCAGTTGGCGTGATCTGACATCAAAAGCCCTGGCGCAACTGCAATCCAGTGAGCAAGGCTTGCAGGAATGGTTGCCTGACGCGTTGCTGGATGAACATCGACTGATGGCGCTTACCCAAGCCATTGTTTACCTCCACAGACCTCCTGCCGATGCCGAGCAGCAGCTGTTACTGCAAGGCTGCCATCCTGCGCAACAACGCCTGGCATTCGAAGAACTCGTTGCCCATCAGCTGAGCTTGCGTCAGGCACGACAAAATTTGCGGCGCAGAACCGCACCTTGCTTTGATGCCGATGATCATTTGCGTAGACAGTTGCTCAGTAATCTGCCTTTTCAATTGACGCCAGCCCAGCAGCGTGTGTTGCAGGAGATCTGCAGTGATGCGCAAAGCATGCTTCCCATGCTGCGATTAGTGCAAGGCGATGTGGGTTCGGGAAAAACCGTGGTGGCAGCGCTGGCGGCTCTGCAAGCCATCGAAGCAGGTTATCAAGTTGCTTTGATGGCACCCACAGAATTGTTGTCGGAGCAACATCTGAAAAACTTTGAACAATGGATGCAACCTCTGGGAGTTTCTGTCGGTTGGCTGACTGGTCGGGTCAAAGGTCAAGCGAGACAAGCCGTTTTGCAACAGCTACAGCAAGGAAGCCTGTCCTTGCTGGTGGGAACCCAGGCATTGTTCCAGGACGATGTGATCTTTCATTCCCTGGGGCTTGTTATCGTGGATGAGCAACATCGCTTTGGCGTGCATCAACGCCTGGCGCTACGAGAAAAAGGATCAGCCAGTCAGTTGACGCCACATCAACTCATCATGACTGCCACGCCCATTCCCCGCAGTCTTGCAATGACTGCCTATGCGGATCTGGATTTATCCGTGATTGATGAGCTTCCACCAGGACGCACCCCGGTGCAAACCCTGGTTGTGTCAGATGCGCGCAGGAATGAAATTATCGAAAAAGTGAAGAATGCCTGTGTCAGTGGTCGGCAGGCATACTGGGTGTGCACACTGATCGAGGAATCTGAAGTGCTGCAATGTCAGGCGGCTGAAGATGTGGCAGAAGAACTTCAAGAGGCATTGCAGGGCTTGAAAGTCGGTTTGGTGCATGGACGCATGTCGGGAAAAGACAAAGAAGCGGTCATGCATCAATTCAAAGTGGGTGCAGTTGATCTGCTGGTTGCGACCACGGTGATCGAAGTGGGGGTTGATGTTCCCAATGCCAGTCTGATGATCATAGAAAATCCTGAACGTCTGGGGCTGTCCCAACTTCACCAGTTGCGAGGCCGCGTCGGCAGAGGCAGTATCGAAAGCCATTGTGTGTTGATGTACCACCCGCCCTTGGGGCAGCAGGCGAAACAGCGATTGGCGATTCTGCGTGAAAGTAATGACGGTTTCGTGATTGCGAGAAAGGATCTGGAACTGCGTGGACCAGGAGAAGTGTTGGGCATACGCCAGACGGGAGAAATGCAGTTCCGTGTAGCTGACATATTACGTGACCAGCCTTTGCTGGAAACAGCACAGCAGGTTGCTGATGAATTGTTGCTGAACTACCCGAAAAATGTGCAACCGCTTGTGGATCGCTGGTTGGGGAGTAACACCCAATATGCGGGGGTGTAGTGATCTTATCTGTCCTTGAAGATTCCCATGTTTTTCAATCGAATTGCCTTTGTTTGTAGTCCACTTGTTTTGTAACAACGGTTCATCGAAAGTATATGTAAGCAGGTTGGCTCTGAGATTGAGTGACCTCTCTGGTTGAGAGTGAGATTCAATCTGTCAGAGCAAGACGTGATTACTATAGTTTTCGTCCAAAAACAGGATCGTAGCGGGAGTGATTGAGGTGCATAACCTTTCGCCTGCAATATAGAGGAATTTGGTTAATCCAAATCGCACTAATATTGTGGGCGAAAGATTATGTGCATCAATCGTTCGCAGTAGACCGCTGTTTGTGGATGGGAACTACTATAACTTTTGGTAGGTGATTTCCATGCCTACAATACGAACGTCGCCACAGTTATCCGCTGCTTCGTCACCGTTGCGAACAAAACCAAGTGTGACTGTACTTCCGCTGGATGGCATGGTAGTCGTGGCACGATGAGAAATCGTGTTATTGCCGCTCAAGAATACGGGAAAAGGATTGGCATCATTAAATACATAGGCCACTCTAACGCCACCGACGGGATAAAACCAAAAGAAATTGGTGGTGATTGCTGCCTGGCAAGCGCCATTTGCAGTGGGGTTGTAGATTTTTATATCCACATTGGCGTTGGTTGGGGCATCAACATCTCCAGGTACGACGAAAGAAGCAGTGACTTCAGTCGTTCCCGAGGCGAACAACAAAGGTCCCAGAAAGTATGAATTGCCATCCCAGGGGTCGGATGAGGGATGAATGACTTTCATCGCTGCAAAGGGGATTGATATATGCCCGTCTGTTCGCAATGCAAAATCACTGGCATGCATATCGTCCAGCATGTCCGCATTCAAATTGGGAACCATGGTACTTGAGTTGACCGACAATGGAGGTGTTCCTGTGGATACGCTGGATTTTAGTGAACCACTTGCTGAAATATCTCCAGTTGCTGCCAGAGCGGGGGTGAAGGCACAGACCGACAGCCCCAAAAAAATAAAGGTTTTGGTGAGGAATGACATAACTGAATTCTCCTGTTTGGGCGACAGCCTCCTAAAGCGGTCAAAATGATATTGGGCTATTGACTACTACCATATTCTTGGTTTAGTGGCAAATTGGTTTTCTTATGTATGAACGGTTGTTCCTATTGAGTTTATTATGAATGGTGAGTCATTTTAGGGGGGGCTGGATTGCTGAAAATGAACAAATATAATGGACAAGTCACCCGTTAAATACGATCAAGAATGATTCCCATTTGAAATTTGGGGTAGATATTGCTGTCATCCAAGGTAGAATTGCTGAATAACATACTAAAATACTAGGTAATTAAGAGGACAGTAAGAACATGAGTATTGAAATACCACAGCGTGACGGAGATGGATATCTTCTTGATATGAACGAATGGACCCCGGAAATCGGTAGAGCCATGGCGGAAGCAGACGGCTTTGATATGACCGATGAGCGCTGGGAGCAACTGCTAAAAGCCCGGGAATATTTTGAAGAGCATGCCACAGTGCCGCCAATTCGTAAATTTGCAAAATATATCGATGTCGATAAAAAGGTCTTGTTCAAACTCTGGATGACAGGCCCCATGAAACCCATCAGTAAATATGGTGGTATGCCCAAGCCTACGGGTTGCGTATAACCCCAGGTCAAAAAAAGCGCCGGACGGCGCTTTTTTGTTTATCTATTCCGGAAATTTCATTAATTCACGTGGTGATCGCGCAGTAGATTGTTTTCACAAGGGATTTTCTGAAGGCGTCGCGTATCTGCCGATTACGTACAACTGAAGAAAATTTCTTGTGGAGACAAGAAACAAGCGAGGGCGCCTGTAATTTATGAATCTTCCGGGCTATGACTGACAGTGAGAAGTAACGCAGGTCTGCAATTCTTTCAGAATGCCATTCTGAATATTGTAAATCCAGCCATGTACCGATATATCTCTGCCTTTTTTCCAGGCATTTTGTACGATAGTCGTATTCGCAATATTGGTAACCTGCTCCTTGACGTTTAGCTCACATAGCAGTGACAGGCGTTTGTCTGGATCCAGGTCTTCAAATTTTTCTGAATGGAATCGCATGACATCTTTTATGTGACGCAACCAGTTATCAATCAATCCGTGCTCCTGGTTTTCCATGGCCGCCTTGACCCCTCCGCATCCGTAGTGTCCGCAGACGATAATATGTTTTACCTTCAATACATCCACGGCGAATTGCAGCACCGACAGCAAGTTTAGATCAGTGTGCACCACCACATTGGCTATGTTGCGGTGTACAAAGACTTCTCCGGGGGGAAGATCGACGATCTGATTGGCGGGTACACGGCTATCTGAGCATCCAATCCAAAGATATTCAGGCGCCTGTTGTTTGGATAGCTTGGAGAAAAATTCAGGATCTTTCTCCTTGATGCCATTTGCCCAGGCGAGATTATTATCAAATAGCTGTTGTAATATTTTCAATTGGATACCTATGTCGGTAAGAAAGCACCATGATTTTTGGTATGACAGGCAATGCCTGCCAATGGTTCATTGTATTTCAGCCAGGTTTTTTTGTGCAAATCAGCCGAATAGGACAAATTGTTCAGCGTAATGCAAGTATCTTGTTTTCAACCGTAAGTTTTTTATTTCCAGAGATAATTTCCAATAGTACTTGACCCACAAGGGCTTTACGCCAGCCGCTCAGCAATGGGCTGTTTCCTTCATCATTGAGTAGTCTCAACAAATCTTTGCGGCTGCCAATGGCTTGAGGTGATAATCCCGCATCAATGGCAATCAGCCTCAGAGCGGCATTGAGTAAGTCCAGCATCGCTTCCTGATTGGCTGTGGGTCTGGCATGAGGTTTCTTGTCCTGGGGCCACTGTTCTCTGGGGCGTTGTTGTGCTTGCTTGATCTGCTCGATGATGGCGCTGCCGAATTTATTCACAAAGCCCGGGTCGATGCCGCGAATCTTCTCCAGCTCATGGTTGTTTTTGGGGGCGCGACGGGCAAGTTCCAGTAGTACGTCATCTTTGATGATCCAGCGGCGAGGCAGGTCTTTTTTCAATGCTTGTTGTTCACGCCAGGCGGCGAGTTGTTGCAAGTGGGCGAGCTTAATACCTTTCAGATGTTGCCGACCTTTGACTTTGTTCCACATCTCCATGGGTTCCAGGGAGTAGGTTTCAGGGGATACAAGGGTAGAAAACTCGGCATCCAGCCAGTCCAGTCGCTGCATCTGTTGCAGTTGAGTGCGCATTTTCTGATAGGCCTGCCCCAAGTAGATGACATCGTCCAGGGCGTAGCGCAGTTGTGCTTTGTCCAGGGGGCGGCGTGACCAATCGGTGCGGGAATGATCTTTGGCAAGTTCTATTTTCAGCACCTGCTGGATAAGCTTGCCATAACCGACTTGATCGCCCAGCCCGAGCAACGCCGCTGCGGGTTGGGTATCGAAAACAGGTTGGGGTAACTCACCCCATTGGTTGAGAAAGATCTCCATATCCTGTCGGGCAGCGTGAAAAACTTTTACTGTTTTTGTGTTTCCCAACAATTGTTGCAAGGGGCTGAGGTCATGGATGGCGATAGGATCAATGGCAGCGGCAACTTTATCATTGGCGACCTGAATCAGACATAGTTTGGGGTAATAGGTACGCTCACGAAGAAATTCTGTATCAACTGCCAGCCATTCACTGTCGGCGACCTGCTGCACGAACTCATTCAGTTGAGAAGGGGTTTCTATGAATTGTTCCTGCATGATGGATTAGTGTTCTCGGTGAGTTGCTGAAAGATAATGGGGTATCATACCCTTATTCACAACAATCAACGATTGATATGCATATTCATATACTGGGCATTTGCGGGACATTCATGGGCGGAATT
>CAYXOS010000140.1:0-7040 GCA_964467115.1 uncultured Sedimenticola sp. | reverse complement strand
TGTGGAAACAAGAAACAAGCGAGGGCGCGTGTAATTTATGAATTTTTCGGGCTAACAAAAAGCGCGCATTGACGCACATATTTCTGACATTTTAGCGGTAGAATAACGACTTCCTGACAACCTGGAGTTCTCATGCCCTGGCTACAAGCACATCTAGAGGTGGACAAAGACCAGGCGGCGCTCATCGAGCTGCTGTTTGAGCAACTTGGTGCCCTGTCCATCACCCTGGTCGATGCCAAGGATGAGCCCATGCTTGAACCCCCTCCCGGCGCAACCCCTCTGTGGCGTCATACCCGGGTAACTGCGTTGTTCGAGGGAAACACCAACGCCGATGAGTTGCGCGCTGGTATCGACCAGGCTTTGGCCAAAGAAAATAGTCGGCAGCTTCAATTGGAAATACTCGAAGATCAGGAATGGGAGCGAAGCTGGCTGGAATATTTTCAGCCCATGCAGTTTGGACACAAGTTGTGGATTTGCCCCACAGGGAAAACCGTAGCTGCTACTGATGCAACCATTATTCACCTGGACCCCGGACTGGCATTTGGTACTGGCACCCATCCCACCACCGATCTCTGTCTGCAATGGCTGGATGCTGCTGACTTGCACGGCAAAACAGTTATCGATTTTGGCTGTGGCTCCGGCATTCTTGCTATTGCTGCACTGAAATTGGGTGCCGCCAAAGCCATCGCTGTGGATCACGACCCCCAGGCACTCATTGCCACACAAAACAACGCCCGGCAGAATCAGGTCGATGATCGTCTGGAAACCTATTCTGCCGAAGATTTTTCTCCTCAAACCGCAGACGTCGTGCTCGCAAACATCCTTGCCAATGTGTTGACCGAGCTTTCCCCTCAGATCAAACAACTGCTGAAACCCGATGCACAACTGGTGTTATCTGGAATTTTGTATCATCAGGCAGAAGACGTTGCCCTCGCCTATACCCCTGACATCCAGTTTGGCCCCCCCACTCGTTTGGAAGACTGGGTACGCCTTGAAGGAACCTCATCATGAAAGCCCGCTGCCCGACATGCAAGTTCATCTACAACATCAATTCCAGCATTTTGAAAGAAGCAAATTTCAAGGTGGTTTGCGCAGAGTGCCACAATGTATTCAAAGTCGAGGGCAATCATTTTCACCCAGAAGAAGATGGCGACACTGAAGGCACACTGGATCAGAACCCGGGTAAAGACCCGGAAATGCAGGATGTGTTGGCAGACCTGCAGCAATCTCTAGATCGACTCGATACCAAAGCTCCCCACCATCAAGCAGATACAGAAATTCTGGAAGATCTGGATATCTCCCTGAATGATCAAACCCCACCCATAGAAGACGCAGCCCTGCCAGATACGGTTTTTACCTCCGAGTTGGGCAAGGAATTTGAAGACGATTCCTACTTGTTCATGAGTGAACCCGCATCGGTTTCTGACGACAGCCTGCTCTCTGATACGCTGTTTGCATCCGAACTGGAAGACATTGCTGAACCCAGCACCAACCGCCGCGAAGATGACATTGTCTCTGCTGACCAACCAGAAACCTTGTTTGCGGAAGATCTGGATGACCCCTATCCAGAAATCCAAACTTCCGAAGAGGGAGACGGAGATCAGCACCCCGATAAGGAGCCACTGCAACCGGCATTTTTACGGCAAAAAAAATCCACGTCTATTCTGGCGATTCTGTCCCTGATCATATTGACGGTTGTGGCATTGGTTCAATTTTCCTGGATAGAAAAAGAACGCTTTCTGCAAATCCCCTTGTTTCAAGCAGCCGCCACCAATTTATGTCCCTATCTGGGCTGTGAACTTCCAAAAGCACACAAGGCAGTAAATTTCACCATTGTGGATCGATCTTTACAGCCTGAAAGCCAGCCAGGTAACTACCGGCTGGATATTTTGCTACGAAACGACAGTAAAACAAGCCAATTGCTTCCTGATTTGCGCTTAAGTCTTCTGGATGACAAACAAGTCATCGTCGCTCGCAGAACCTTTGCCGGCAAAACCTACAGCGCCGCCTCCACAGCCGACAAGCAGCTTAAGCCCGGTGAAATCCTGGAAATTCACCTTAAACTGCATTCTCCTGAACAGGCCGTATCCGGCTTTAAATTGGACTTCGTACCAGCAACATCATGAACATTGGCAAGCTGCAATTATCAAGCAACCTGATACTTGCTCCCATGGCGGGCATAACCGACCTGCCTTTTCGACAACTATGCCGACGTTTCGGCGCCGGGCTGGCAATATCCGAAATGGTTAGCGCAGACACCAGCTTATGGGGAAGTAAAAAAACCCAGACCCGCTTACAACATGCGGGAGAAACTGCTCCTGTCGCTGTACAAATCGTGGGTACTGACCCGAAAAAACTTGCCGAAGCGGCACGCATCAACGTCAACTATGGCGCAGACATTATTGATATCAACATGGGCTGCCCGGCAAAAAAAGTATGCAAGGTTGCTGCTGGCTCGGCTTTGTTGCGTGACGAGCAACTGGTAGGAAAGATTCTGGCATCTGTGGTGAAGGCGGTAGAAACACCCGTCACCCTAAAAATCAGGACGGGATGGGATAAAAACAGCATCAATGCCCTGCGCATCGCCAACATTGCCGAAGATAGCGGCATACAGATGCTGACCATCCACGGCAGAACCCGTGCCTGCAAGTTTTCTGGGGACGCTGAATATGAAACCATTCGTGAGGTAAAACAGCAAGTTAGCATTCCCGTAGTGGCAAACGGCGATATTGGCGATGAAAAAAAGGCGCTACAGGTGCTGAAATTTACTGGCGCTGACGCTATCATGGTAGGTCGAGCAGCACAGGGCAGACCTTGGATCTTTCACCATATTGCCCATTACCTCGCTACTGGCGAGGAATTGCAGACACCAAAGCCGCAGTGGATAGGGGCACTGTTGCTGGAGCATCTGCAAGCACTTTACAGTCTGTATGGGGAGCAACACGGCGTGCGTATCGCACGTAAACACATTGCCTGGTACAGCAGACATTTGCGGGGAGCCGCAGAATTTCGCCGCCATATCAATGCGGTGGAAACCGTTCAGGGTCAACGAGACCTGATCAAAGCATTTTTTTATTGCCGAAACTCGAGGGAGGAAGCAGCATGAGTTTTGAAGATACAGGCAGCAGCATGCATGCCGATACTTTAGTGGTAGACAAACAAACCCACGAGGAATCTCTTGGTGACTGTGTGCGTGACGCACTCAACAGCTACTTCACCCATCTCGACGGTCATGGTGCCAACAACCTGTTTCAACTGGTGATGGAAGAAGTGGAGCGCCCCCTGTTTCAAACCGTAATGAAACATACCCAGGGCAATCAAACCCGTGCATCAAGAGTTTTAGGTATCAGCCGTAGCACTTTGCGCAAGAAACTTTCTCAGTACAACCTCTGACTCTTCCCACAGAGCCATTTTCAACCTCCTCATATCCCGTATATCAATATTTCAGGAATCCAGACATGACTGCAATTACCCGAGCCCTCATTAGTGTTTCAGACAAGGAAGGCGTCATCGAATTCGCCCAGGGGCTCACCCAGGCCGGGGTGGAAATTCTTTCTACCGGCGGCACTGCCAAATTATTGCAAGACAACAACATTCCGGTCATCGAAGTCAGCGACTACACCGGCTTCCCGGAAATGATGGATGGCAGAGTAAAAACCCTGCACCCCAAGATTCATGGCGGCATCCTGGGCAGACGCGGCACCGATGACCAGGTAATGCAGCAACATGACATAGGCGGGATCGATCTGGTGGTGGTCAACCTCTATCCATTTGAAAAAACCATTGCCAACCCCGATTGTGACCTGCCAACCGCTATCGAAAACATCGATATCGGCGGTCCCACCATGATCCGTGCCGCCGCCAAGAATCACAAAGATGTTGCCGTGGTCGTTGATCCATCCGACTATGCACTGATCCTGTCTGAGATGAAAAACCATGACAATGCCCTGGATGATGACTTCCGTTTCCGCCTGGCAGTGAAAACCTTTGAGCATACTGCGCGCTATGACGGCGCCATCGCCAATTATCTGGGCGCTATCGATGGCCAGGGAGAAAAACAGCTTTTCCCCAACACCATCAACTTGCAGTATCGCCAGGTACAGACCATGCGTTACGGTGAGAATCCCCATCAAAATGCCGCTTTTTTTCGCGAAGATGACGTACAGGATGCTTGCATCGCCACCGCAACTCAACTCCAGGGCAAGGAGCTGTCCTACAACAATATTGGTGACACCGACGCCGCGCTGGAATGCGTCAAACAGTTTGATGAAGGCCCTGCCTGCGTCATCGTCAAACATGCCAATCCCTGTGGTGTCGCCATCGGCGGCAATCTGCTGGAGGCTTACGACAAAGCCTATGCCACCGATCCGGAATCAGCCTTTGGCGGCATCATCGCTTTCAATGGTGAATTGGATGCAGCAACGGCACAGGCAATTGTTGACCGTCAGTTCGTTGAAGTTATCATCGCTCCCAACATAGCAGCCGATGCTGCAGAAGTGGTCGCCGCGAAGAAGAACGTACGCCTTCTCGCCTGTGGTCAATGGAGCAACAACCCGGCACAACGCCTTGATTTTAAAAGGGTCAACGGCGGCTTGCTGGTTCAAGATGCCGATTTATCTCTGATCAACGAGCTCAAGATCGTCAGCAAACGCCAACCTACGGAACAGGAAATGGCTGATCTGCTGTTCACTTGGCGCATCGCCAAATTCGTAAAATCCAACGCCATCGTCTATGGTAAAGAGAACATGACCATTGGTGTCGGCGCCGGACAAATGAGCCGTATCAACTCCGCCCGCATCGCCGGAATCAAGGCAGAACATGCCGGATTGGAAGTCAAAGGCTCCGTAATGGCATCTGATGCCTTCTTCCCCTTCCGCGATGGTATCGACAGCGCTGCAGAGGCGGGCATTGTTGCTGTCATCCAGCCTGGTGGCTCCATGCGCGACGAGGAAGTCATCGCCGCCGCAGACGAACATGACATGGCAATGGTCTTTACTGGCATGCGCCATTTCAGACACTAAGGAGGATCGAGCATGAATATTTTGATCATCGGCAGCGGCGGACGCGAACATGCCCTGGCATGGAAAGCCGCCCAATCCCCCCTCGCTGACAAAATTTTCGTTGCTCCTGGCAATGCCGGTACCGCAACTGAAGAAGGCATGGAGAACCTTGCCATCCCCGCCGACGACATCAAGGCTTTGCGCGATTTTGCCCTGCAAAATGATATTGGCCTGACCATTGTCGGACCTGAGCAACCCCTGGTTGCCGGCATTGTCGATATTTTTACTGCCGCCGGTCTAAAATGCTTTGGCGCCGGTAAACGGGCAGCACGCCTGGAAGGGTCAAAATCTTTCGCCAAAGATTTCCTGGAACGTCACCAAATCCCCACCGCTGCCTATGGCAGTTTTACCGATATTGAAGAAGCCATTGCTTTTTTACGTCAACAAGGAGCGCCTATTGTCATCAAGGCTGATGGACTGGCTGCTGGCAAAGGTGTGATCCTGGCACAGGATCTTGAAACTGCAGAAGAAGCCGTCAAAGACATGCTTTCCGGCAATCAATTTGGCGACGCCGGACACAAGGTCGTAATCGAAGAATTTCTCGAAGGCGAAGAAGCCAGTTTTATCGTCATGGCTGATGGCAAAAATATTCTCTCCATGGCAAGCTCACAAGACCACAAAGCCGCTTACGAAGGAGATGCCGGCCCCAACACAGGCGGCATGGGTGCCTACTCACCCGCACCAGTGGTCACCCCGGAAATCCATGACCGAATTATTGAGCAGGTCATTCGTCCCACCATCGATGGCATGTCCGCAGAAGGAAGCCCTTACACTGGTTTCCTCTACGCCGGACTGATGATCGATGCCGAAGGAACCCCCAAAGTCATCGAATTCAATTGTCGTTTTGGTGATCCTGAAGCCCAGCCTATCATGATGCGTATGCAGTCTGATCTGGTGGCGCATTGTCTGGCCGCCTTGGAGGGCAAGCTGGATGAAGAGCATACCGAATGGGATAATCGAGCCGCCGTGGGCGTGGTGCTGGCGGCTGGCGGCTACCCTGGAAGCTACGAAAGCGGCGACGTTATTCAAGGACTGGATAATCTCAGCGATGAGGCAGACACTAAAATCTTTCATGCTGGCACAGCCATACAAGATGAACAGATCGTAACATCTGGGGGGCGCGTCCTCTGCGTGACCGCACTGGGAGACAGCGTTACCCAGGCACAACACAAAGCCTACGCATTGATAGAAAAAATCAGCTGGAACAATATGCAGTACCGCAAGGATATTGCCCACCGCGCCATTTCCAGAGAAAAATAATTCCATGGCAATCAGCCGTTGCAATCAAATGGGCGCCCGGCTGATTCTGGGACTTTCACTGCTGATCACGACCTACATGGCGCTGATCCCCCTCCCCGCGCTGGTGCAGGAATCCATTAACGACAAACTGGGGCATGCACTGCTATTCATTTTTCTGGGTTTTCTGACCCATGCCAGTTGGGGGAATCGCCCTTTCAACTGGAAGCATGCGCTGTTCCTGTTCACCTACGGCGCAATGCTGGAATGCCTGCAGTACTTCTCGCCCAGCCGCTACTTTTCCTGGCTGGACATGGTTGCCAACGGCATGGGCATTCTACTCTATTGGCTTATCGCCCTTTTTCTTCTTCAAGGAATCAGCTCTCCGGCACCTTCCCCAAAAATATAAATATCGTTACTCCCAATGGCGCTGGCTTTCCTGTCATCTCCACGACGCCCGGGGTTGATTTTGCTCCACAGCAAGCTGGCATGATTTATCTCCTTGCAGACATCACAAAACCATGGGGGACCAGACATTACTCTTCAGCGCCTTTTTATAGCCCGCCAACACCCGCTCAGCATTGCTGGACCATTCCCCCGGCTGTCTCTTTATTTCTTCCGCCAAATTCACTGCCGCTTCAAACTGATGCTGTTCATACTTGATATGTGCCGGCAACAATCTATACACGTCCCTATAAGGCGTGAATTGATATTCATTACTAACACGCAAGTATTCTTGCGCCT
>CAYXOS010000139.1:0-7085 GCA_964467115.1 uncultured Sedimenticola sp. | reverse complement strand
GCTAAAAGTGTAAGGTGATTGTTTCCTGCAAACTGTGGCGGGGTTCTCAATCAAAGCCTATATCCCTGCACACTGTGCAGTAAAAGCAGGATGATTTGCACTCGGTCACAGTTTCCCTTACCCGCAGCGATCTTCATTATCAATGGTCAAATTACTTTATCCAGAGAAGTTGTATTTTTGGATTTGAGGCGTGGTTCTCAATCGCAAGGTATATCCCTGTATGTTGTGTAGTAAAGCCTGCGCAATATGCACTGGATCACAGTATCGATTGTTGTTGGCAATATGATGGCGACTATTGCCATACAACAATAGGGTTCAGCATATGCCAGATCAAACACGCAGGAAGTTTCTGTTTTCTGCCTTGGGCGGCGCGACCTTGGCGACAGGAGCGAGTGCGGCTTCTGTAATGACCGAGGCTTCCGCGTCCAAAGGTAGACGCGTAAGTATTTTTAATAGCAAAGATGTGCGGGTGGCAAAAAAACAGGCTGCCGCTACTGGGATTCCGCCTTTTGCCAATGTTGTTTTGAATCGAATGGGGTTTGGTCCCCGTGGAAATGATGTTGCCGATTTTAATGCCTTGGGGGCAGATGATGATGCGCGTTTGCAGGCCTATGTAGATCAGCAGTTGGATTGGAGTAATGTGCCTGATACTGAGTTGGATACGAGGATTTCTCAGGCTGGCTATACAACCTTGAATGAAAGCTTGGCACAACAATGGCAAACCCATCGTGTGCAAGGTGTCGATTATAGCCTTCCCCTGGAAGAAGTGGAGCGTCTGGCTTTTCTGCGAGCTCTGTACAGTAAACGCCAGTTACTGGAGTTTCTGGCTGATTTTTGGCATAACCATTTTAATATCTATGGGCGGGATACCTATGCTCGCCCCACTTGGACATCCTGGGACAGAGATGTCATACGTCCACCTGTTTCAGGCTCATATCGTGCGCCAGGATTGGAAGACGGACATTTGATGGGGAACTTCCGGCAGATGCTGGAACTGAGCGCCAAACATCCTGCCATGCTTTATTACCTCGACAATTATGTCAATGGTCGTGCTGATCCAAATGAAAACTATGCGCGGGAAATTATTGAGCTGCATACCCTTGGTGCCATCAACTATGTGGGACCTGATCCACAGCCTGGCGATATAAATACTATTTCCAATAGTGACTTCCCGGCAGGTTTCAACGACAAATATTCTGACGATGATGTCTATGAGGCCATGCGTTTCCTTACGGGTTGGAATGTAAAAGACGGACGAGATCCTTCGGGGGAAGACAATACAGGCGAATGGTATTTCTGGCCAGACTGGCATGACAATGGTCAAAAGCAATTGCTGGGTGTGCACTGGGGGGCATTTACCGGCGTGGGGGAAGTGAGTGGCGGTATTACCCCCATTGATCCAAATCTGAACAACAATGGCAATGGAATGTTGGACTTGCTTGCCTACCATCCGGGTACTGCCGAACATATTGCGCTCAAACTTTGTACACGTTTCCTCAACGATACGCCTCCTGCTTCCCTGGTGGCCCAGGTAAAGCAGACTTTTATCGATACTCGACACGATGCGGATCAGTTGGCTCAAACCTATCGAACCTTATTGCTGTCAACAGAATTCAAAGATGTCTCTACCTGGGGCAACAAAATAAAACGTCCGTTTGAGGCGGTGGTATCTGCAATGCGTGCCTGTGATGCAAACTTTACCGTTCGACCTGATGATAACGAAAGCTATTATTTGTTGCGCTATACCGAGCGAGCCGGGCAACGGCCGTTCTACTGGCGGGCACCCGATGGCTACCCAGACAAGCGAAGTTTCTGGGAAGGGGGTGCGGCACTGATAAATACTTGGCGTGTGATTGATTGGTTGGTGGATGAGAATGTAACCAATGCCGATCCAGACTTGATGCCGATTACCGATATCACTGTACAAGGGCTTGCTGTACATACACCAAACTCCCTTGCTGAATTTTGGCTCAAGCAAATACTGAAGTGGGAGCCGGTCGGTGGTTGGGCGGGTACCAGTGTACATACTGCGCTGAGTGAGTTCATGTCCACACGCCCGGATGATGATCCTTCGCCTTGGCCTTCCGACTATCCAATTGATGATATTTCTGTCAATTCCTGGCCTTATTATTGGAATGAGCGCTTACGTGGACTTGTAAAGTTGATTCTTGCTACCCCGGAATTTATGCAGCGTTGAGCGCAGGAGTATTGATATGAAATTGAGCAGACGTAAATTTATCGGGGGAAGTGCTTCACTATTGGCAACCGCGAGTGGTATGCAAATGGGGTTTGCCAGAGCCGCATTGCAAGGTGATGTAAGACCGAAAACCCTGGTCTATCTGTTTTTGCGTGGAGGTATCGACGGTTTGAATCTGGTGATTCCTCGTACCGGTGTTCATCGCACCAACTATGAAACCAAAAGACCCAATATCCAAGTGCCGGTGACTGGCACCCTTGCCATGCATGACCTGAATGGTGAATTTGGATTGCACGGCAGTGCAACCGGGCTGAAGGGGTTATATGATGCGGGGAAAATGGCAGCAGTACATGCGGTAGGTATGCCAGAAGGACAAAGTTCTCGCAGCCATTTTGATTCTCAGGAAATGTATGAATTGGGTACGCCAGGTGATTTGAGCACCACCACAGGGTGGTTGGCGCGCCATATGATATCAACGCCTGGGTTGATTGCTGATGCGGCCATTCCCTCTTTGTCTACCACCTCTTCTTCTCCCACCAGTTTGTTGGGCGACAATAGTGCCATGACCCTGGATGATGCCAGCGGCTTTCATCCCAATTCAGGACGTTATGGAAATGAACATCTGGATGCGCTGGCGAAATTGTACACCGGTACATCTGGCTTGGACTATGCGGTACAGAATTCCATCGATACCATCAACCTGTTGGAGCAGATAGATTTGTCTCTGCCAGCTGTATACCCGAATACCTCATTGGCAGATGATCTGGGGTTGATTGCGGGCATGATCAAGATGAATGTTGGCTTGCAGGTTGCTACCGTGGACTTTGGTGGTTGGGATACTCACAATGGGCAGGGGGATAATGGGGGAGGCGGATATGCCTCTCGGGTAGAAACCCTGTCGGATGCAATTGCTGCCTTCATGCAGGATCTTGCTGCTCACGGTTTGGATAATGATGTGGTTCTGACAGTGCAATCGGATTTTGGACGTAGAGTGGCAGAGAATGGTAACCGTGGAACAGACCATGGTACGGCTCACCCAATGCTGGTAGTGGGAGGTAAGGTGCAGGGTGGAAAGGTCTATGGAACCTTCCCCGGTTTGGCAACCTCCGATTTGTATTTGAATACCGATTTGCGTGTGACTACAGATTTTCGTGCGGTATATAGTGATATCGTGGCGAACTTTTTGGGCAATCCCAATGTGGACTATGTATTCCCTGGGTATACCGGCTCTACTTCTTACGGACTTACGGGGGGAGCAGATTTATTTGGCGATGGCTTCGAATAGCGCTATAGACCGGGCATCAATATAGGTGCGCTTAACAGCCTTGTTAATAGTACTGACCCAACCAGGCTATGAGTCGTTTCTCCGTCCAATATTTTGCCCGGGCTGGTGTGGCGCCATATATAAACCCGACATGACCACCGCCCTCAGTAAGTTCTAACTGAACCTCTGAGGGCAGTTCATGTTTCGTCGGGATAGTCGTTGGCCACATGAAAGGATCATGTTTGTCATGCAATATCAGCGTGGGAACACGAATGCCCGGGATGAATTGCCGGCAACTGCAACGGCGATAATAATCATCAGCACCAGCAAAACCATGAAGCGGAGCGGTTACTCTTTCATCGAATTGGCGAAAATTGTGAATGGTGTTGATATCAATATTCAAGTCGACAAGTCCGAGCCTGGTTTTTTCAACATACTTTTTCTTCAGGCTGTTGAGCAAATGCCGCTGATAAAAGCGTGAAAACCCTTGATTTAGTCGGTCAGCCGCTTCGTTCAGAAGAAAGGGAACCGATATGGCTATGGCTCGCTTTATGCCCGCAGTTGCACCTTTTTCACCCAGCCACTTGAGGAGTACATTGGCGCCCAATGAAAAAGCGACAATGGCATAAACATCCTGATTGCGTGAGTCTTGAATATGCTCGACGATGGTTTGCAATTCTTTGCTGTCACCACTGTGATAACTTCGGGGTAAGCGATTGGGTTCGCCGCTACATCCGCGAAAATGCATCATGCAGGCTTGGTAGCCCGAATCAGCCAGAAGTTTGAGTGTTGGTTTGGCATAGGGGGAATGCAAACTGCCTTCCAGCCCATGTAGCAACATGATGATAGGGTTGCCGGCTTTTCCATGCCAGCTGAGATCGAGAAAATCCCCATCGGCCAACTCAACGCGCTCCCGGGTCAAGGTGATTTGCGGGCGAGGGCGAAATAAACTGGGCCACAGCGTCGGCAAATGATGTCCGGGCAGCCACCATGCCGGTGAGAAGTTGCTCTCAATCACAGGCATGATGGCAGTTGGACGCTCGCTTGTTGTCGAATATTTCAGGCAGGATCTGCTTTGTATAAAACAAATCAGGATTTCCCTATTTTTTCGGGGGAGGCGGTGGATTTGGAGAATTGGGGACGATACCTATTTCATCACCATCTTCGATCAAGGTAAAAGGTTCGGCAAACTGGCGGTTCACCGTGACACGAACATGCTCTTCTGCAAGAAGATAACCCCGTTCCAGCTTTCGTATTGCCAGTATTTTCAGCAAATCCTGCACATTTTTTACCCGGCTGGCAGGTAAAGTAAGTTTTTCTTCTTGAATGCCCAGTTTGTTTACCAGGTAATTGAAGTACATGATGTTCAGAACCAAATTGTTGGTGGTCTCTGAGTCTTTTTTATCTTCGTTCCGCTCTATCCCCAGGGCTTTCAATTTGTCGAGATATGTTTGCCAATACTGCTCCTGGTTTTGTCCAAGATCATACAGACGCTCCCAGGAATAAATGCCCGTATCGTGTCCGTCATCAAAAGCGATGCGCAAGGCATAGCTGCCTTGGGGCTCCATGCTTTCTATGTTGACGTTTTCTTTACCTGTATCCGGAGTGTCGCTGTTGGCGACCTCTGTTGCGGGAGAATATATCCGCAGATATTCACAGGGGTAGCGAAAAGTCTTTCCGTCAGAAAACGTGATGCTGAGCAACCTGGATTTTTTATGCAGCTGAATTTCTTCGGGATGTGGAGGCTGGGTATATGTCATGGTTTTCTTGAATAGCTGTAATTCGCATGGGAGGGGAATGCTGGCATGTTCTGCTGCAAGGTGCAAATGCGTGAGTGGATTACTGTGGGTTTTTTCATTCGCCACTGGTTTTCAAGCGCCAACCCTCGATTATTTATTGATATTTGTCAAGAAAAACAGGGCGGTTTTTGGTAGCATTAAGGGTTCGTTGTCAATATTGATTTAAAGAATGGCCGCATATCCTGTTGAGCCTTGTTTTTCGTAGCAAAACCTGAGTTAAGCGCATGATTTATCATGATTTTATCGTGGGATGAAATTCTGGATCACAAATAGAGCAGCACTTCCTTTGAAATGCAGTGTCGGGAGAATAGAAGACAGTGAGTAGTATATTTAAAACAGTTGTTGGCTTGTTCATGTTCTTAGTGGCTTCCCAAGCAAGTGCTGAAGATTGGATTTATACGGTCAAGCCGGGTGATACCGTGTGGGATATCAGTCACACTCAATTGAAGGATTGGCGTTATTGGAACGAAATCCTGCGCCACAACAATATTTCCAATGCCACTAAGCTACGTCCCGGCACCAAGATTGCCATCCCTTTGTATATCGTCAAGGACGATATATCCGAAGTGCGTGTCGAAGATGTTCAGGGAAAAGTAGAGGTTATCATCGCCTCCAGTGGCGAAAAACTGCCGCTGAAGCTTGGTATGTCATTAACTGTTGGAGATACGGTGCTGACTTCAGAGAAAAGCACCGCCCAGCTTTCTTTGGAAGACAAGAGCATTATCTTGTTGCAAGAAAACAGTGAACTGGAATTTACACGCCTCAAAACCCTGGGTGGGGAAGGGCGGCGTAGCATGGATGCGAAGCTTAATATGCGCAAAGGGCGCATGAATATGAGCGCCAATCCTTCTCACCAGCCCGACAGTATGTTTGAAGTGCTTACGGTATCAGCGAATTCTGCCGTTAGAGGGACAACTTTCCGTATCGGTATCGAAGAAGATAGCTCCCGCACCGAAGTGCTGAACGGTTTGATCAGCGTCGAAAACTCACTCGGTAGTGTAGAGGTTCCAGAGAACTTCGGCACAGTTGCCAAGAAAGACAGTCCTCCCATCAAGCCAGTAAAATTGCTTCCAGCGCCTGATCTGAGTGGCTTTCCCGCGTTGATTCGTTATCTCCCCAAGGTTGTTGAACTAAACAGTTTGCGTGACGCTAAAAGTTACCGCGTACAAATTGCGCTGGATGAGGGTTTTCGCCAGATAAAACTGGACAGGGTGATCAAACAACGCTTGATGATAGACCAAAGTCTGCCTGATGGCGCTTACTTTGTCAGGATTCGTGGCGTGGACGGCAATGGCTTGGAAGGCAATAATTCGATGAAGGCTTTCCGTATTGATGCACGCCCTGAAGCACCCATGGTGCGCGCTCCCTTGTCGGAAACCGTACTGCATGCGGGAAATATTACGTTTTCCTGGGCAGACGTGGAGGATGTTGATCACTATGTTTTTCAGCTTGCCGAAGATGAGACCTTTGCCAACCCCATCCTGAATGAGACGGTTTCAGGCACAGCTTATTCGGCGGATTTAAAGGAAGCGACCTATTTTTATCGGCTCATTTCCGTAACCGCAGAAGGAAAGCAAGGCCCCCCGGGTAGCGCAGTGAAAATTGAAGTGCTACCCGTTCCTGCGGTGCCAGAACCCAAGCCGCCAGCAGTTGAAGGCGATAAGTTGCGTTTGGCATGGCAAGGAGTTGAAGGTGTTTCGACCTATCAAATTCAGCTGGCGACGGATGCTGATTTTCAGAATATCGTTGTGGATGAAAAAACTGCTGATCCCTGGGTAGAACTCAGTCGCCCAGCCAGTGGCTACTACTATTTCCGTTTGCGTTC
>CAYXOS010000138.1:0-7396 GCA_964467115.1 uncultured Sedimenticola sp. | reverse complement strand
ACTGATCCATTCATGAATTTGCATCTCATATCTGAAATCTCGGATTACTTGGCCTAAAGCCCTAGCTTTCGAACATTTCAGACATAATCTGATTAGTTCTGAATAAATCAGTATTTCCTAAGAAACAGTTCTCTGCTTTTCAAGGGTTTGTCACCCAGATAAAACTTCAATATATGTCGCATCAGGGCTTTGGCTTCTCTATTTTGATGCGTTGTCATCGACTCTCGTTGTGCCAGGGCATGCAGGGTGTCTCCAGCAATCAAATAATTGCTGCCTGCTGGCATAGGTACCAACCCTTTCTCCAACTCATAGCCATAAACGATGTCGGCTTGAATTTCCTTCCCCGACTCTCCTTCATGCAATAGATCAATGCCATATCCGAGGGTTTGCAGCAATTCAAGTTCAAAATCACGCAAAATTCCATCTAATTCCTGCGCCTGTTTCAAGCGGAAGATTGACGAGGAATAAGCATCAAACAAATGAGGAACTGGCTCCTTGGTGGCAATCAAGCGCGTAATCAACTCATTCAGGTAGAAACCACTGTACAAAGCTTTTCCTTGTGGCAGCACATAGGTTTGCTGTTGCTCGATCTGCTTCAGATTCAAAATATCACCTTTCCCCGAATAGGCAATTCGCAGCGGATTGAACGGTTGTAGCATTCCGCGCCGAGTGCTTTTTGCTGCGGCGGCTCCTCGCACCATCAGAGACAATCTGCCATCAGCATAAGTCAGCATATCCAAGAGCAAATGATTTTCGCCATATTTTCTGGAATGCAAAACAAAAGCTGGAGTTAGGGGATCAGACATATACCAATCAGAATGATCATGCGAATCAACTGAAAAATCAGTAACTACTCAGTGTAATTTTATTGAAAGGTGGTAAGTGGTTGAATAGCCAGACTTCGGCAACAAGTAAGTTGCCGCAGAGCATACATGGATGTATTTACAGCGCCCTGGATATTCAATGACTTACCATCTCCCCGACTCAATATACTGAGTAGTTACAAAAATTATTCTGTATAACCAAGCCTACTCAGACTTGCCTGATCAGCAGACCAACTTTTCTTTACCTTGACCCATAAACGAAGATACACCTTGGTCTGAAAAAACGCTTCGAGTTGCTTTCTTGCCTCTGTACCTGTCTCTTTCAAGGCACTGCCACCTTTTCCGACCAATATACCTTTTTGGTTGTCCCGCTCTACCCAGATAATTGCACCGATACGATAAATACGAGGTTGTACATCAAATTCTTCTATTTCGACAGTAACCGAATACGGCAATTCCTTATGATAACGTCGCGTAATTTGCTCTCGAATAAGCTCAGCAGCAAAAAAACGCTCTGGACGGTCAGTTATCTGGTCTTCTGGATAAAAATTTTCCCCTTCGGGCAACATTTCCAGAATGAGGTTCTGCAATTTCTCACAGTTGTCGCCAGTGAGCGCTGAAACAGGGACAATATTACTAATACCCGTTTTTTCTGACAGCGCTGCCATTATTGGCAATAACTCTTGGTAACGATTGACGGTGTCCGTCTTGTTGACCACCAAAATAGCAGGCAAACCGCTGTTATTGATACGCTGCAATACCATGGCATCTTCATCAGTCCAATGCACACTATCAATAACAAACACCACTAAATCAACACCTGCCAATGTATTGGTAGCGGTGCGATTAAGGTATTTATTCATCGCCTTGTTACCGCGTTGATGAATGCCTGGTGTATCTATATAAATAATTTGTCCGGCATCCAGGGTATTGATTCCCAGAATACTATGGCGAGTGGTTTGGGGTTTGTGTGAGGTGATCGCCAGTTTTTGCCCCAACAAATGATTAAGCAAGGTCGATTTACCGACATTTGGACGCCCCACCAATGCAACATGCCCAACCCGGTGCTTCACAAGTTTTCTACCCCGATTTTTTGCAATACATTGGCTGCTGCCTGCTGTTCTGCCTTGCGCCGACTCGATCCCTGACCCAGTTCAGTCAATTCCAGGCTATTCACCTTACATTCAACTTGAAATTCTTGTTCATGGGCATTACCTTCCACCGAGATGACTTTATAAACCGGGAGCGATTTGCCACGCGCCTGGAGATATTCCTGCAGTTGGGTTTTGGAATCTTTGGGCTGTTCCTGGGGAGAGATCTCCTGGATTTCCTTCTTCAGGATTCTGCGTACCAACGCTCGTGCAGAATCCATATTGTCGTCCATGAATACTGCCGCGATAATGGCTTCCACCGCATCTGACAATATTGAATCCCGGGTTTGTCCACCACTGCGAAGTTCACCCGTTCCAAGGTAAAGGTATTCTCCCAGTTCAAGGCGTCTGGCTACCCGGGCAAGCGTTTCTCTTTTAACCAGTTGCGCACGAGCACGACTCAATTCACCCTCACTGGCATTTGGATGTAGTCGACACAAATTTTCAGCAACTTCAAATCCCAGAATAGCATCACCCAGGAATTCCAGTCGCTCATTATTTTTTGCACCAGCACTACGATGGGTCAAAGACTGAGTCAGTAGTGATTCATCCTTGAACTCATAACCCAGGTTACGCTGTAAACGTTTGAGATCTGCCACAGTTCAGCTCAAATCCCCATTGCCCGTCTATTTCCAGCTTACTTTCTTATGGAAAAGCATAACTACTTGTACATTTCCAGCAACTGGCTTGCGAACTTCATAATCCAAAACCATGCTGGTTTCACCCTTGGCGCGGCTGATTTTCAAGTTTTTCAGGTCATCGAAATCATAAATACCATTGATGTCGATGCGTCGAAGAAAAATGCCTCTCAGTTGTTTGGGTGTGGCTTTCTTAAGTTTTGGATCATTCTGTATATTCTCCAAAATTGTACTCATGGATTGATATTCCATGTAGGTGGGCACCATTTTCACACCCAACAAAATAAAAAACAAAAGCACTGACAACAAAATGATCCAACTGGTTATACTCAAACCCTGTTGAGATTTCTTCATGTATTGCATATCTATTCCCCTTTATTCGATGACTTCGCCTACCCTAGACCAGTCGAATATCCCAGATCTATTCCAGTCCAGACTTAACCATATCATAAAGGCTTTCCCAACCAAATTTTCTTCAGGAACAAAACCCCAGCAGCGGCTGTCATTGCTATTGTCCCGGTTGTCACCCATCATGAAGAAGTGTCCTGGAGGAACAGTAATCTCCCCTTTGGCAAGCACGGTACAACCCGGTGGAAAATCAGGTCTTCGGGGGTCAATGAGCACCGAATGCTCTACGCCTTCCAGGTTTTCTTTGACTTCCCAGCTACCTCGCGATCTTTCACCAGATCCCACGGGCTCATATGCACCCAAAGTCGTTTGTGGCATTGCCTTACCGTTGATAAAGATGGTTTTGTTTCGATAGGCAATACGATCCCCAGGCAATCCAATCAATCGCTTGATGTAATCAAGTTTTGGGTCTTCAGGATAGCGGAATACCACTACGTCGCCTCTCTCGGGTTCGCCGATATCAACAAATTTGGTTTTCGTAACTGGTGCTCGAAGTCCATAAGCAAATTTATTCACCAGAATGAAGTCGCCAACCAACAAGGTGGGCATCATGGAACCGGAAGGAATACGAAAAGGCTCGACAACGAAAGCTCGTAACAACAACACGAACAGAAAAATAGGAAAAAATGAACGCGCATAGTCCACCATCAGGGATTCCTTCGGCGTTTCTTCCTCCTCACTCCTGGGTGTCGATTTGCGGCCAAATAACGCCGCCCATCCCCAAACAACCCCTGAAATCAAAGTAGCGAATACCAAAGCGGGCTCTATTCCATAGGTATAAAGCAACCAGATAAAAGCACCGGCAATACCAATCAGTAGAAAAAACTCATACCACGGCGTTTCATTATTCTCTTTCATACAGTTATATCTCCATCCTGCTATTTATCTTTTCCTACGTTCAATACTGCCAGGAAAGCTTCCTGGGGTATTTCCACTCTTCCGACTTGTTTCATGCGTTTTTTGCCCGCTTTTTGCTTCTCCAGCAATTTGCGTTTACGCGTTATATCACCGCCATAACATTTTGCCGTGACATTTTTTCTCAATGCCTTGACCGTTGATCTGGCAATGATTTTACTACCCAGCGCAGCCTGTATCGCTACTTCAAACATTTGACGGGGAATGATTTCACGCATCTTGTCTGTGAGCTCCCGTCCTCGACCTTCTGCATAATCTCGATGCACGATGAGGGACAGGGCGTCGACTCTTTCGCCATTGATAAGGATATCCAGCTTTACCAGATTTGCCGGTTGGAAACGATCCAATTCATATTCAAATGACGCATATCCCCGACTCACGGATTTAAGGCGATCAAAAAAGTCCAGTACCACTTCATTCATGGGCAGGTCATACACCAGTTGCACCTGGCCACCAAGATACTGCATATTTTTTTGCACCCCACGTTTTTCAATACACAAATTGATTACGTTACCCAGGTAATCCTGAGGAACCAGGATGTGCGCCTCGATTATAGGCTCGCGGATTTCTTCTATTTGCCCCGGATCAGGAAGATCGGCAGGATTGTCTACCATGACAATTTCACCATCAGTCTTCTCGACTTCATAGATTACCGTGGGTGCTGTGGTAATCAGATCCAGGTCATATTCCCGTTCCAGTCGCTCCTGAATAATTTCCATGTGCAGCATGCCCAGAAAGCCACAACGGAAGCCAAATCCCAGAGCCTGGGATGTTTCGGGTTCGAAATGCAAAGCGGCATCATTGAGCCGCAGTTTTCGCAAGGCTTCACGAAAATTCTCATAATCATCTGAACTGATGGGATACAAACCGGCAAATACCCGGGGTTGCATTTCCTTGAATCCAGGTAAGGGTTCTGCAGCTTTGTTGTCTGCCTGGGTGATGGTATCCCCCACGGGTGCTGCATCAATTTCCTTGATTCCGGCGATCACATAACCCACCTCTCCGGTTTCAAGAGAACCGGTATCTGTGCGCTTGGGAGTAAATACCCCCACTTTCTCGGCCTGATACACGCGACCGGTGGACATGATCACAAATTTTTCTCGCCGTTTCAGACTGCCATGCATAACCCGGATAAGCGATATCACCCCGACATAGGGATCAAACCAGGAATCAATTATCAGCGCTTGCAGGGGGGCATCTGGATCACCCTTGGGCGAAGGAATGCGCTCCACCAAACTTTCCAGTAATTCCTCAATACCTATTCCTGTCTTGGCACTGACTCGTAGCGCATCTTCGGCTTCGATACCGATGATTTCTTCAATTTCGGTGATAACGCGCTCGGGTTCAGCGGATGGCAGATCAATCTTGTTGAGTACAGGCACAACTTCCAGGCCTTGTTCTATGGCTGTATAGCAGTTTGCTACGCTCTGTGCTTCGACTCCTTGGGCAGCATCGACCACCAATAACGCCCCTTCACAAGCTGCGAGGGAACGGGACACTTCGTAGGAAAAGTCCACATGTCCCGGCGTATCGATAAAGTTGAGTTTGTATACCTCACCATTTTTGGCGGTGAAATCCAAGGTAACACTCTGTGCTTTGATGGTGATCCCCCGCTCACGTTCCAGATCCATGGAATCGAGCACTTGGGCTTCCATTTCCCGCTCTGACAAACCACCGCATAACTGAATAAAACGGTCCGCGATGGTAGATTTTCCATGATCGATATGAGCAATAATGGAAAAATTTCGAATATGGTCGAGTTTAGACATCAGTTCTCTGATTTGATCAGACCTTACCGCGGCAAACTGTGTACCAGATAAAATCCTGAAATAATAAGCAACGGCGAATGATACTCTGATTAGGCTTTTTTTTCCCGAAGGATTTGGACCTCCAGACCAACCACACCAAGGATAGGTCAGTGATCCTGGTCAAACAAAGAATCTATTTGCTAGAGTCTTCAGGCAAACGCAAGGCAACGAACACCGGCCCCTGATTTTTCTGTAGTAGCAAGGCAACCGTTTTCCCGCCGGGAATCTCCGAAATCAGTTTGTCCAACTGATCAACTGATGAGACCTCCTTTCCACCGATCCTCAACACCACATCACCAGCTTGAACCCCAGCAGCAGAAGCTACCCCCGGCTGTACTTCCTTGATGCCAACGCCTTCTCCTTCAGCCAGACCCAATTTCTCCCGCTCTTCATTGTTCAGCTCAAAAAATATCAATCCCAATTTATTACTTTTCTTGGATTGTGGCTGCTCTTCATTCCCTGCTTTAGAAACACTGGGCGCTGATGAAAGTTTTGCGATCTTCACTTCCAGCTTCAGCTTTTTGCCATTGCGCAAAACAGTCAATACCGCTTTTCCGCCTACAGGTGTCGCTCCCACCAAAGGCGGTAACTGGGTTGAGTCTTTCAGGTATTGGTCATTGAAGGCAATAATGACATCGCCGACACGCAAACCACCTTTTGCCGCTGGTGAATCATCCATAACCCTGGCAACCAAGGCACCTTGGGGGCGATTCATACCAAAAGACTCTGCCAGATTACGGTCAATATCCTGAATCAATACGCCCAGGTAACCACGGGTAACATGCCCGTCCTTACGCAACTGTTCTACAACATTCATTGCCAGTTCGATGGGGACTGCAAACGACAATCCCATAAAGCCTCCGGAACGACTGAAAATCTGAGAATTGACGCCAACGACCCGTCCTTGTAAATCGAACAAAGGCCCTCCCGAATTTCCGGGATTGATGGCAACATCGGTCTGAATATAGGGAACATAATTTTCGCTGGGCAGACTACGCCCCTTTGCACTGACAATACCTGCGGTAACTGAAGCCTCGAAGCCAAAGGGAGAACCAATTGCCAACACCCAGGCACCAATCTTCAGCTTCTTGCTGGAACCGATGGCTACTGTCGGTAGATTTTCCGCATCAATTTTCAACAACGCAATATCACTGGCTTCGTCCGACCCCACAACTTTCGCTTCATAGGATTTCCGGTTGCTCAGTCGAACAATCACTTCATCTGCTCCATCCACAACATGATGATTGGTCAGGACATAACCATCTGCAGAAATAATGAAGCCGGACCCCAAGGAGCTGCTATCTTCTGGCGGCATTTCCATGCCGCCTTCTTCTTCAAAATAACGGCGAAACAAGTCGCTGAAAGGACTGTTTTCAGGAATTGGGATATTCTCGGGAGAATGAAACTTATGGTAGTCAGATTGATTGTGAGAGACTGTGCTGATATTGACCACAGCAGGAGCGTTTTTTTCAACCAAGGTAGTGAAATCAGGCAACCCTTGAGCAGAAATTGCTGCCGCGCTTAAAAAAAACAATGCAAAAAACGTAGAATATCGTTTTATACTTTCTCTCATCCAACTGTATTCCTTAATGTTTTTATGAATAGTTCAAGGGAGTTTCGAACAGACTTATCAATTATTCTATGTGCTACTC
>CAYXOS010000137.1:0-7434 GCA_964467115.1 uncultured Sedimenticola sp. | reverse complement strand
CCTTTGGCAACGAAGTACAGCGCTTTTTCTTGTGCAGGGTTGACTACAGCCAATATGGATTCACGCCCTGGCATACAGATAGGGGTGGGTGGCAATCCTGGAATCACATAGGTGTTGTAAGGGGTGGGAGTTTTTAAATCCTTGCGTCGGATATTACCTTTGTATTTGTCACCCATGCCATAAATAACCGTAGGATCGGTTTGCAGTTTCATGCCTTTGTTCAAACGTCGGATAAACACACCGGCAATACGATCCCGCTCCCCTGCCCGTCCGGTTTCCTTTTCTACGATGGATGCCATGATGAGCAGTTCATAGGGTGACTTCAAAGGAAAGTTTTTTGGACGCTGTTGCCAGGCTTCATCCAAGGTTGTCTGCATACGTTTGTAGGCGCGCTTCAATAAATCCAGGTCTGAAAAACCTTTTGGATACAAATAGGTATCCGGGAAAAAAAGACCTTCTGGATATTCGTCTGGGTGTCCTAACTGTTGCATGATCTGTTTCTGATCCATGCCTTTGAGTTTATGCTGCAAGCGAGGGTTTGCATGAATGGCTTGCATCATCTGTTTGAAACTCCAGCCCTCTACCAATGTGATGCTATGACTGACGGTTTTGCCTGCTACGAGTAAATCGAGTAGTGCAATAGGCGTCAAACCGGGGGACAATTTGTACTCACCCGCCTTGATTTGGGTTGCCTTGTGATTGAGGCGTCCATATAGACGCAGTAACCGCGCATCTTCCAGAATTTTTTTATTTTCAAGATCTGTAGCAAGGGCGCCCAGGGTTTTTCCCGGAGAGATATTCAGCACCATTCCCTGATCAGGGATGGATAGGGGGGTTGCCAAAAAATCCTTGTACACATTCCATACTACCGCAGCAGCAATCCCTGCCAACAGACAAATGATGAGCAAAGACTTTAGAAATAGTTTTATGGTGAGTTTCAACATTTGTCGAAAATTTCCGCTGTAAGCTGATCGATAACCGGGTGCCGTGACTTGGAAGGTTGCCAATCATGGCCAATGATGGCAGAAACAGCGCGAATACCCGAAAGCGAGTTGCACAGATACAAGGCATCCCCTTGCAGAACATCATTCATGCCCAATCTGGATTCCAATACTGGCATGGACAGTGCCTCGGCTCGCTCCATGATGGTACGCCTGAGCACACCAGCGACACCACAGTGATCGAGAATCGGGGTATATAGCTGTTGTGATTTCTGGATGAACACATTATGCATAATACCTTCAATAAGGTGATTTTGTTGATCCAGCATAAGTGCATCATAAGCTTCTTCCGGGCAAGCTTGGCGTGCCATTACTTGTTCCAGACGATTGAGGTGTTTGATCCCCGCCAGGTAGGGATTGTCTCCCAGGCGCTGTTGGGAAACAGCTACTGTGACTGGACTTGGATCAGGCTTTCGCCACGAATTGACTGAAATAATGCGTGTGGGTGTCGTGCTGCTTGCTGCTTTGTAACCGCGCTTGCTCTCGCCTCGGGTGACAATGATTTTCAAAACAGCTTGCGCTGTGCTTTCCAGTAGCTGCCGGGACTCGGAAAGCAATAGTGATTCTTCAGGACAGGGTATGCCGAGTCGCTCACATCCAAGTTGCAAGCGCTGCATATGATACTGCCAGAGACAGGGACGGTGATTGACTACTGCCAGGGTTTCAAAAACCCCATCGCCAAACTGCAACCCCCGATCAAGAATAGATACTTGATGCTGGGGCTTGCCGTTGACTAATGATTGGATCAATCTTTAAGCAGGCGGAATGCCAAGGTACCGTTGGTGCCACCGAAACCAAAGGAATTGGACAAGGCAACGTCCATGGATAATTCCCGAGCGGTATGAGGTACATAATCCAGATCACAGGCTGGATCCGGGTTGTCCAAATTTATGGTAGGCGGTGCCACCTGATCACGCAAGGCGAGGATGGTAAACACGGCTTCAGCGCCACCTGCTGCCCCCAGCATATGACCTGTCATGGATTTGGTAGAACTGACGCAAAGCTGGTGTGCATGGTCGCCAAAAGCGCGTTTCATCGCCATGGTCTCTGCCACATCACCTGCGGGTGTGGAGGTTCCATGGGCATTGATGTAGGCAACGTCTTCTGCATTGATATTGCCATCTTCCATGGCAAGACGCATGCATTCTGCTGCACCTTCACCACCAGGAGAAGGTGATGTCATGTGGAAAGCATCAGAGTTCATTCCGGCGCCTACCAGTTCACAGTAGATATTGGCGCCCCGGGCGCGTGCATGTTCCAGTTCTTCAATAACGACTACCCCAGCGCCATCACTGAGCACAAAGCCATCTCGATCCTTGTCCCAGGGACGGCTTGCCGCCTCTGGATCATCGTTACGGGTGGAAAGTGCTCTGGCTGCGGCAAAACCACCCAGACCGGTGGGTGAAGTTGCCATTTCGGCACCACCCGCCACAATCACATCACTGGTACCGTATTGAATCATACGCATGCCATCAGCGATACAATGTGCGCCGGTGCTACATGCCGATACGATGGAGATATTGGGACCTTTGAAGCCATTGATGATGGAGATATGACCTGCCACCATATTGACGATATTTGCCGGAACAAAGAACGGTGATATTTTTCTGGGGCCACCTTTCAAATAAGCAGCATATCCCTGTTCTATGCCACTGATACCGCCAATACCGGAACCCACGACAACGCCAATACGATTGGCATTTTCTTCTGTCGCCTCGATACCTGCATCCTTGATTGCCTGATCCGCTGCGGCAATACCGTAGTGGATAAACTTATCCATCTTGCGAGCTTCTTTTTTCGAAATGTACTGCTCAATATCGAAATCATAGATAGGCCCGCCAAAACGGACGCTGAATGGTTCAATATCCAGGTGTGTAATGGGTTTAATGCCACTTCTTCCAGCCAGAATATTTTCCCAACTGGTGGCGACATCAAGACCGACGGGCGAAATCATACCTAGCCCCGTAACTACTACCCTTCTTTTGGACATCAAGGAAACCTCTGTTGGTTCATAACCAAAAACCGCGTCTTCCAGATTCAGTACAACCTACAACGTAAGTTCCTGAGATCGGGAAAATCCCGCGGCTTGACTAAACTTGGCGATCAGCCGTTAGCGTTGATGTAATTTACTGCTTGTTGCAAAGTGGTGATGTTTTCTGCTTCTTCATCAGGAATTTCACATTCGAATTCTTCTTCCAAAGCCATTACCAGTTCTACTGCGTCAAGGGAGTCTGCGCCCAGGTCGTCAATAAATGAAGCTTCTGGTGTTACTTCGTCTTCACCGACGCCCAGTTGTTCGGCGACAATCTTTTTGACACGTTCTTCAATGCTGCTCATCTTCGTATTTTTCCTCCAGTAGAGCGCGACTAAATATCGCGCAGTAACTTTGTATTGTATGCGGAAATTGCACGATAGCCAAATAAACCGACTTTAGGTCTCCGCGAACAAGATAAAATAATAAACTACAAATAACTTAAAAATCTATATATTTCCCGCATTTGTTACGCCATATACATGCCGCCATTCACATGCAGTGTGGTTCCGGTGACGTAAGCGGCATCGTCCGAGGTCAAAAATTCCACTGCAGCTGCAATCTCATCGGCTGAACCCAGTCTGCCCAGAGGAATTGCTGACAACAGGGCATCTCGTTGTGCCTCTGGTAATTCTTTGGTCATGTCGGTATCAATAAAGCCAGGCGCAACCGCATTCACGGTAATTCCGCGAGAACCAATTTCCTGTGCCAGTGACTTGGTGAAACCCAACATTCCCGCTTTTGCGGCTGAATAGTTGGTTTGCCCCGCATTGCCACTACTGCCAACAACCGAAGCGATATTCACAATACGTCCTGTTTTTGCCTTCATCATGCCCCTGATACAGGCTTTACAGACACGATAGAGAGAACTGAGATTGGTGCTGATGACGGCATCCCATTCGTCAGGTTTCATGCGCATCAAAAGGTTGTCACGGGTAATGCCTGCATTGTTGACCAATACGGTGATGGGTGCATATTTTTCGGCGATGTCGGCAACAACCTCGTTGACTGAATCTGCATCGGAAACGTCCAGTTTCATTCCTTGTCCCTGAATGCCGGTATCCTTGAAATAGGCGCTGATGGCTTCCGCGCCTGCGTCAGAGGTTGCGGTGCCAATAACCGTGTACCCTTTGGCTCCCAATCGTTTGGCAATTGCCTGCCCAATTCCACGGCTTGCGCCAGTCACCAATGCGACAGTATTTTCAGCCATTGTAAGTCTCCAATGCTTTTTCCAATGTAGCCGGATCGAGAACCGGCATGAAGCTCATGCTTTTATCGATACGTTTTCCCAAGCCCGTCAAAACCTTGCCGGGCCCCGGCTCCAGCAATTGAGTTATGCCCTTGTTTTTGAACTGAGCAATGGTTTCGACCCAACGCACGGGCTGATGAAGTTGTTTCACCAGTCGTTCTCTGATTCCCTCAACGCTTTCACTGACACTCACATCTACATTGTGAATGATCGGAATTTTTGGCAACTGGATTTCAATATCATCGAGCATTTCAGCCAGCTGCTGTGCCGCAGGTGCCATCAATGCACAGTGAGAAGGTACGCTGACGGGCAATAGTAACGCCCGTTTTGCTCCAGCGGTTTTTGCCAGTTCCGCAGCGCGTTCAATGGCTGCTTTGCTTCCCGCGATAACCACCTGTCCCGGAGAATTGAAATTAACGGCTTCCGCAACGTCATCGCTACCGGCAGCTGCTTCTACGCAAACGGCTTTCACTGCTTCGTCATCCAGACCCAGGATAGCCGCCATGGCTCCCTGTCCTGGGGGTACTGCCTGTTGCATGAAACGTCCACGGGCGGCCACCAATTTGACGGCATCGGTAAATGACAGACTCTCTGCCGCAGTCAATGCCGTATATTCACCCAAGCTATGCCCGGCCATCACGGCACCGGCAGCCCCGCCTTGAGATAGCCATACGCGATATGTTGCCAATCCCGCTGCGAGCATGGCGGGCTGGGTGTTTTCTGTTTGATTCAGGGATTCGGCCGGCCCTTCACTTGCGAGGATCCATAAATCCAGTTGCAATGCTTCGGAGGCTTCTTCAAATGTTTGTTTTATCAGAGGAAATTGTTCAGCCATTGCGCTGAGCATCCCAACGCTCTGAGAACCCTGACCCGGGAAAATAATGCCTATGCTCATAATGCGAAAAATCAGTAGTTAAGAAGTATGGAACCCCAGGTGAATCCGCCACCGAAGGCTTCCAGCAACAGGGTTTCACCCCGTTTGATACGACCGTCACGAACAGCGGTATCGAGGGCCAAGGGTACAGAAGCTGCCGAGGTGTTTCCGTGCTCGCCAACAGTAACGACAACATTATCCATATCCATGGACAATTTGCGTGCTGTTGCCTTGATAATTCGTATGTTTGCCTGGTGGGGAACCAGCCAATCGATATCTGATTTTTTCATGCCATTGGCATCCAGGGTTTCATCAACAATGCGTCCCAGGGTGTTGACTGCCATTTTGAAGACTTCATTGCCTTTCATCTGCATGAAATGTGGATCTGAACCATCCGGCATTTCAAGATCAAAACCCCTGGAGATCCCCCCAGGCACATGCAACAACTCACCATAAGCGCCATCGGCATGCAGATGCGTGGACAAGATACCTGGTTTGTCAGAGGCTTCAAGCACCACAGCACCCGCGCCATCACCAAACAGGATACAGGTTCCTCTGTCAGTCCAATCCGTAATCCGTGACAAGGTTTCTGCACCCACGACAAGTGCAGTACGTGCAGCTCCCGTTTTGATAAATTTATTTGCAACATCCATGGCGTAGACAAAGCCGGTACATACGGCTTGAATATCAAACGCTGGACAACCATGATTCCCTAAACGTTGTTGCAACAAACAGGCAGTACTGGGAAATACCTTGTCTGGTGTTGTCGTAGCAACGATGATCAAATCCAGATCTTCAGCGCTCTTCCCTGCCGCATCCAAAGCCCGAATAGCTGCTTGTTCAGCCAAATCACAGGTGGTCTGAGCATCTTCGGCAATATGGCGTTTCTTGATGCCCGTGCGTTCCTGAATCCACTGGTCAGAGGTTTCTACCATTTTTTCCAAGTCATGGTTACTCAGAACTTTTTCTGGTAAATAGCTTCCCGTTCCTGCAATTCTGGAAAACACACTCATGCTGAAATCCTCTGATTGGCAAGATGCCTGCTGACACCTTCTTCGATGCGACCTGCCACATCGGCACGTACTGCTTTTGCTGCGATATCGATGGCATGAACATAACCAAAGGTATCTGTTCCACCATGGCTTTTTACCACCACCCCGCGCAAACCCAGAAGGCTGGCACCGTTATAGCGGCGTGGATCGATGCGACGACTTAAGCCTTTTAATACAGGCAGTGCGATCAATGCAGACAGTTTGGTCAGGAGATTGCGGCTGAACCCGTCTTTGAGATTGTAGCGAATCATTTTTGCTACCCCCTCTGAGGTTTTTAGCGCGACATTCCCGATAAAGCCATCAGTGACCACAATATCGATTTCTTCATTCAGATAGATGTCATCGCCTTCGACATAACCCACATAATTCAAAGAGGTATGACGTAACAGTTCATGTGCACCCTTGACCTGCTCATTCCCCTTGATTTCTTCCTGACCAATATTGAGCAGACCAACTGTGGGTTTCTCGATTTCATCGATAACGGTTACCAGTTCAGATCCCATAACCGCAAATTGGAACAGATGCTGTGCGCTGCAATCAACATTGGCGCCCAGATCAAGCATCCAGGTTCGCCCATTGACCGCAGGCAAGGCAGTGATAATCGCAGGTCTATCGACATTGGGCAGCATTTTCAGAACAAAACGTGCTGTCGCCATGAGTGCGCCGGTATTTCCCGCACTCACACAGGCATCAGCGCTTCCTTCTTTTACCAGATTGAGCGCCACCCGCATGGAGGAGTCTTTCTTTTTGCGCAATGCCTGAGAAGGCAGCTCATTCATGCCAACTTCCTGGGAAGCTTCATGCAAGCTCAAACCTGGAGGCAACTTCGACTCGGGTAAGTATTGGCGAATAGCCTCTTCCTTACCGACCAGAATCAAAGAATGCTGTGGGTGCTCTTTCAGGTATTTCAACGCCGCAGGAACAACCACGGACACACCATGATCGCCACCCATGGCATCCAGCGCAATAGTGATGTTATCGGTCACAAAAAGAAACTCCGGATATTAATACCGGAGTCTGCTTCAATGAAGTTGATTGCATCTTCAGTCGTTGACGACCTTGCGACCACGATAAAAGCCATCAGGGCTTACATGATGACGCAAATGGGTTTCACCTGAGGTTGGGTCAATAGACAAAGTTTCAGATTTAAGACTGTCGTGGGAACGACGCATACCACGTCTGGAAGGGGTTTTACGACTTTTTTGTACGGCCATGAGGCTATCTCC
>CAYXOS010000136.1:0-7504 GCA_964467115.1 uncultured Sedimenticola sp. | reverse complement strand
GGAAATGCACCAATATCCGGCACCACCATAGGCAATCCGGTTAGAAGCATTTCACTCAAGGTATAACTATAGGTTTCTGGCCACAAGGCGGTAAACCAGATCACATCCGGTTGGATCTCCTCCATCAGCCGCGGTACATCCTGCTCTTTGTAAGCACCGTGCTCGATCACCGCAGCGTCGAGGGGACGATAAGCATAGCCAAGCAGATGAAATTCCAGTGGCAAGTTTTGTTTTTTTGCTGCCATTGCCACAGATTCCAGGGTGTCTGCGCCCTTCTCCGGGCTTAACGCGCCCAGTACCAATACTCGCAAGGGAGAATCCCCTCGAGGCGGGACTTGGACACTGGGCCAGGGCATATGCGCTTCTGCATCAGGGTGAAAGGCCACCACATAGTTCAAATCGGGATAGTAAGGTTGAAACTCCTTTACCACCCAGGAAGAGGGAGCAATCACGCGCTCTGCCTTTTCCAATAGTTGACGTTGGTTGTTCTGCCACTCATCAATACCTACCGGCAAAGGATAGGCACTTGCCTGTGCCTGTAAATCCGGCGTATATCGACCTTTGGCATCCGTTTGGCTGGGATGAGCATTGATAAAATAGTAATCATGCAAGGTAATGTCGAAAGGTACATTCAGTGCTTGGGGCAACCCCCATAAACAGGTTTCCAACCCCAGGGTATGATGAAAGTGCAACCGTTCAATACCACAAACCTGTAGCAACTTCACCAACTGAGGGTACATGTCCGGCAGAGAAAAATAGAGTTCAGCCGCATCGTCACTGGCGCCAAAATACAGCCTTGCACCGCCTCCTTCCACAGGACGAATCACCAGGCTATCCATGTCCTGTGACAACCAGTCTGACAACTCCCGGATGTGCTTTTTGGTGCCACCACCCAGGTGATGAGTAAGATGCAGCACAGTTCTACGCGGGGAACTGCGCAACATTTCCAGCAACACCCGGGTACGATAGATTTGTGCTGGATCTTCATGCACATGATTCTGTACCAGCAGGTGGTAATCTGGATGCAGCTTTTGCAATACTTCCTGAGCATTGGCAATACGAGCTTCCTGTTCATCTGAAAAACTGACGCCACCCTCGTGATAGACAAAGGTATCCGCGCATAACACATTGCGCCACCCCAAACGGGCAGCACGGCGACAGAAGTCATTCTCTTCACCATACCCCCGTCCGAAATTTTCGACATCAAACAAACCCACGGCATTCAGACAATCACGACTGATGTATTGGCAAAACCCCACTCCGGTGGGAATATCGACTACCTTACCCTGATTTACTTCAGAAAAAATTCGATCCAAATCAGCCACCGCCCACTGCCGAGGAAGCTGATTGGAAAAACAAAAACGAGGGAAACTGCAAATGGTGGCATTGTTGGAAAACGGCGTGATGGTACCGATATGCGCATCCGAGCAAGCAACATTGTGCAGACGATCCAACCAGTCATTGGCGACTTCGGTATCACTGTTCAAAAGCACCACGTCATTTTCTTCGCTGACACTCATGCCTCGATTCACGGTCGCTACAAACCCGAGATTCTGCTCATTTTCCAATAGTGTCACCTGGGAATGATCCGCAGCAAATTGTTGCAGATACGGCAGAATATCCGGGTCAGGTGACGCATCATCAATGATCAGTAACCGATAGGGGGTTTGCTGTTGACTGTTGACGACAGATTCAAGGCAGCGTTCCAATTCTTCCCGTCCACCATAGACAGGCACAATAACATCGACAACAGGTTTCATTTCTTATCCAGAGAAAAGAGTTTTACAATAATTCTTACAGCGAGATGCGTTCTTATCTTTTGCAGATGTGCGCGCTCGGTATTGCTGATTGCCAATTCTGCAGTCACAGCCTGCAGTTGCTGATCACGTTGCTTGACCACCTGATCTGCATGTTCAAATTCTTTTGCCAACTGTTGTAGCTGCTGATCACGCTCCCCGACAATACTGTTGGCATACTCCAGCTCCCCTGCCAAACGCGACAGATGCTGATCACGTTCTTGTACAATGGATTCTGCATGCGCCAACTCCTGGGACAGTGCTGACAATTGCTCATCTTTCTCGGCAATCACCTTTAACGCCTGATGATGCTTTTCTCCCAATGATTGCAGTTCATTGTTTATTTCAACCAAACGTTCATTACTTGCTGTCAGCCCTGCGCTCAATCCCTCACACTGCTTGAATATATTTTCAAATTCCTGCCAAGTGTCTTCAGGAACGGGTTGAGCTTCCCGCAACTGCTGATATACCTTCCCTGCCAAACTCGCAACCAACATTTCATCACCATGAAAATGGCTGCGTTGGTGTTGCATCCGAGGATCGATTTCTTTTTCCAGTTCAGCTGCAATCTTTTCAAGAGGCACTGGCCAGGATATTCCCAAATCATTTCCCAATTGCGGAAGCACCTCCTGCCAGTTATTCAACAACGTCGAATAATCCACCGTTGCCCGAGGCAGCTCTCGGCTTTGCAACTCACTCTCTCTACTGTAACGCAACCACAGCAGATAGGCACTGGTCTTGCTCAAGGGGTCGCGGTGACACAATGAAGCCGCCACTTCCCAGGGAGCTCGCAATGCAAGCACCACCCGCGCTTTCCAGCCTGTCCTGATCGCCGCTTCAATCCAAAAAGGCAACAATATACACAACCGAGGATCTTTGATAACGGCAAGGGTTGAGGCATTGAAAGCCGTATCCAAAAATTTCTGCGCCCGGTCCATCAAAGGATGAATTCCTGGTTGTTTGCACCAAGCTTCAGGCAGGGGACGAAAGTCATACCATTTGCGCCCCAACTCACTCAACAACGCCTCATTGATCGACACCAGGGTTTGATGCTCCCAATAACCCTTGGCATTGATACCCTCCTCCGCAGGCAGCAAATGCTCGCCCACATCTGCCCCCAGAAAATTGAGGGTTCGGGTCAGCACCGATGTACCACTACGATGCATCCCCAACACCATGATCAGGTTTTTTTCTTTATTCGTATTCAAAGCATCTCTCAATAAATAGCACCAGTAGGCCTATCTCGATTTTGCGCTACAACAGCTATCAGGTAAGCTACACCCCAATCATGGATTCTTGCGAACATCGTCATGAACGACAAAGTCAGTTACAACTTCTCCTACAATTTCAACTTCAACAACACCTCTGAAACGCCTGTTCAGGAGAAACAGATTGCATTTGACGACTGCTTGCAATTTACCCTTCCTGAGCAACGGGTACTGTTACGCAGCAAGCACAGTGGAAAACAAACAGTAGTCACCCAGGATGTACTGTATTCCCTGATGCAATGCACTGCCTTCCGTACCCTCAGCGAACACATCCGGCACCTGGAAACCCATGTACCGGAGTTGCAGGGAGCAAGGGAAGAAATCCGACAAGTGCTAGTGAGTATACAACAGGCAGGGCTGATGATCTGCACCGATGAAAAGGCGGCAAGCATTCAACCCGCCCCTGCACCAACACCAGAAGCTGCCAATCTATGCCTTTGTGTTTTGACCTGTGATCGCCCACACACCCTGCAGCAACTACTGGGAAGCATGGCGAAAAATCATCCGTTGCAACACCACAACCACTATTATGTGATTGACGATTCACGCAACCCTGAGCATCAAGCCAGCAACCAACGCTTGTGCAGCGATTTTTCTTCTCAACATCCGGTACAGGTCAATTATTTTGGTTCTGAACAGCAACAACAGCAGCTTCAAAATCTGGTAGCTGCACTCCCGGAACATGAAGAAGGCATTCGTTTTCTGCTGGACAGGTTCAAGGACAACAATATTCCCTCCTATGGACGCAGCCGTAACTGGGCGATGCTACTCGCTGGGGGAGATAAGCTGGTTGTAGTCGATGATGACGTCCTGTTCGAGCGCATTCGCACTCCACTGCAGAAGCGCGCTACTGAGCTGAGTTCCACACCACGCAGTGCGGATTTTTTCCTGGATGAAGATGAGTGGCAAACCTTTCGAGATTCAGATTCCCTGGATCCAGCAGCCGGTTCATTTATCAGCACCCTGGGACTCCCCTTGAATCAAGCCCTGAGTGCAGTTGCACAAACCACGCCTTTACCCGGCGCAGCTCTGGAAACATTGGTTGCATCAGAATACGCCAAGATTCAGGCAGACTCCCCGGTGCTGTTGACCTCTTATGGCTATGCCAAAGATCCCGGCACCGCATCCAATGACTGGATTTATCAGCTTTCCAATGAATCCCGGCAAAAGCTGCTCCAATCGAAAGCAGATTATCAACAACATTTACAAGCCAGAAATCTGTGGCTGGGCAGCCCCGGATATACCTTTCGCAACCACTTTTCTCTGATGTCGGGTTTTACCGGATTGGCAACCCAACACTTGTTACCACCTTGCTTCCCTTTGTATCGCAACGAAGATTTTTTGTTTGGCGAAATGCTACACAGCTTGCACCCTACAGGGCTGTTTCTGGATATGCCCTGGGCGGTGCCTCACTTGCCCGAGCATAAACGCCAGTGGAACCCTCATTCAGCGAATATTCCCCCCAGCCAGGGATTGTCTGAATTTTCTGCTGACATGCTGTATTTCAACGACAGCAGCAATTGGAGCAATACCCCCTCAAAACGCCTGCAACTCATGGCACAGTTTTTTAACGGCATGGGACAGATGTCGGATCAGACATTGCTGGATAAGCTGACCCAACAAACCCTGCAAATGCGCACAGCACATATCAATCGAATGACCGAGGTTCTTGAAGAGAGCCAGGCAGCCCCTGACTACTGGCAGGCAGATTTACGGCACATCATTGAAACCAATGAAAAAAGTTTGATTTCAGATCTGCCTGCAGGATTCAGTGGGTTACAAGGAAGTGCCGCAGAACAACGTCAGCAGGCCAGGCAACTATGGACAAATTTCAGCAAGGGGATTGCAGCTTGGGAAGCCTGCATCGAACAGGCAAAGAACTTATTGAGACCTTGACGATTTAGCTAGGGAAGCTCTGATTGATTCTGGCGCGAGCAGATTGTGGTGAAAAATCGCTCAGTTCAAGGCGCAAACCGCGCGTAATAGCAAGCTATTGCGAAGGTTTGCAACGCAGGAATGAGTGATTTTGCGCCGCAAGATGCCGTGTCACGAATCAATCAGAGCTTCCCTAGGAAAGTTCATTAAATTTCCGGGTTAAATCGCGCCCATGGGGCGCTCCTACGCGTACCTGGGCAGAAAATTATATTGACGCCTCATAAGATGACAACACGGCTTCGGTATCGCCTTGCATCTTGGATACCCCCTGCTCTATCCACACCACCCGATCACAGAGTTTACGCATCATTTCCGTGTTGTGTGACACCAATATCACACTTCGATTGGAGCGAATACGGTTTTGAATTTCCCGGGAGGATTTCTTGCGGAAAGCCGCATCCCCCACCCCCAACACCTCATCGATGAGCAACACGTCCGGGTCAACCTGCATGGCAACAGAAAACCCTAGCCGGGCACGCATACCTGCGGAATAGCTGGAGACAGGTTCATCGATAAAGTCCTCTAATTCCGCAAAGACAATCAGTTCTTCCATTCGTTTTTCAAGCAGGGCTTTCGGTGCCCCCAACAACATACCGGACAATATGGCATTTTCCCGTCCTGTCAGTAGAGGAACGAAACCAACCTGCAAAGACAGTAAAGAGGCGCTTATTCCTTTGTTATGCACCTTCCCCCGGTCAACATCGATGATTCCGGCAATGACTTTCAGTAGGGTGGTTTTACCCACACCATTACGACCAATCACCCCCAGGGTTTCACCTTCCTGGAGCGACAGGGATATGTCCTTGAGCGCCCAATACAATTCACCCCGCCCCAGACGTTGTCCTCGATGATAGGCGACACCGACATTTTCCAGGGTCAAAATCGTCATGCCAATCTCGGGTAGCGACGGTCATAGCGACGTAGCAGATATAATCCCAGTCCACACATTAACAGCGAAAACCCGGCAACCAGGGTCAGTGCCAGTAAATCGGGCATTTGCCCATCAAGCAATACCTTCCGCCAAGCATGGATAATATGAACCATGGGATTGAGATCCAACAACACCCCCAAAGCACCTTCGAGCTTACTGGTATCGAAGAAAATTCCTGACAGGAAAAACATCAACATCAAGACATTGTTCATCAATAACTTCAGATCAGGAAATAAAGGTGTTAGCGCCGAGATACTGAAGGTAACACCGCACACCAGCAACCACTGAATAACCAACAACACTGGAATCATCAGCCAATACCCGGTCAACGGCAGTCCATAAACCAACAAAAATATTAGCAACAAGGATAAAGTGACTAAAAATTTTGTGGTGTTTTTCAACACCACCACTGCGGGGAAAAACACTTTGGGCAAATACACCTGAGACATGAGCCCCTTGCCTGCCGTGATGGAATTCAATGACATGCGCACTGTGGTGTCGAACCATTTCCACACAACCAGACCCGTAAGCAACCAGGGGACAAAGTTTTCACCACCGCGTTGCAACGCCACCGCAAAAATGATGTAGAACGCCCCCATGTACAGCACGGGTTCCAATACCCACCACAACATTCCCATATAGCCTCTTGCCGCTTCGACCTTCAGGTCTGCACGAGTTTTATACAGGATAAGTTGCACGTAGTGAGGGATCACGAGGTTTCGCCAACTCTAAACAGCAATGGCACTTCCAACACCTTGGGGTGAGAAATACCGTGCTCCCAAAGACCATCTTCACCCCAGCAATCACCATGGTCAGCGCAAACCACAATGGTTGATGTTGAAAAAGCCTGTATCAAAGGCTCAAGGGTACGATCAACCCATTCCAATGCCAGGGTTTGACGCTGCCTTGCCACCTCTGCATCATTGTTATCCCCAAAGGGGATGCAAGGATTATCCTCGGCAGACCAGGGCGCGCCCTCATAATAATAAGGTACATGGGTCTCCCCAATATTGAGGAAAACAAAAGTGGGAGAAGAATCTTCGGAGAGCTGATTCCGTAACCACGCCAACTGTTTTCCCAGGGTCCAGGTAACACAGGGATCCCCAGGATAATAAAATTCCTGAAAGTCAGCCACGAGGTTTTGTGCGGTTTCTGTTTGGGTGTTGAACCATCCCACTGCACCAGTGCCAATGGTACGAACCCCCCGTCGATTGAATCCGTCGACGATATTTCGCCCCTCCAACAGGAAATACTCTTGTCCTCTGCCAGCAATACCACCTTGGCTCATGCGGAAGAGCTTTCCGTATTTAGGATTCACACCGGTTTTCCGTGATTGCCCATCACCAGGCGTAAAACCCATAAACATCGCCATATGGGATGCATAGGTAAAATTTCCCGGCGCCATTACCCGATGTAACTCACCCACGGATTTCAAACTGGGCACCGATGCTGCTGCAAAGGTATCGTAGCGGCAGGAATCCAGGGTAATGAACAATACCGACTTTGCTGACTGAAGAGGGAAATTAACGCGTTGCATGGCAAGGTATATTAACAGACCCGTTCATGCCTGGGGG
>CAYXOS010000135.1:3998-7512 GCA_964467115.1 uncultured Sedimenticola sp. | reverse complement strand
GTTGATCAACGAGCCAGGACGTTATTTCTATCTCAACGCGACCTATAAGTTTTAGGTTTTACTGTTTTTTCTGCGCTGAATCAGGAAAAAAGTGGAGGATGATTTATCCTCCACTTTCAACCTGCAGGAGGAATGTTAGTAAATAATGACAGTAAAGGACTTGTCGGCTTCGACACCTGCGCTATCCGCAGTCTTTACATAAACAGCACTAAGGTCGTTATTGGAGGTGGCGAGACCTATTTCTCCCAGGATTATACCGCCACCATGAGTATCTAGGGTAGCCGTACGGGGTCTTTCTGAAATATCCGAACCCAAGGGCAAAAACGAAACGCTATACCCTCCCGTTTGTACCCTCTTCGTTTTGGTGATATCTGTGTTGCATTTGTAACAACTGACAATATCACCATTGGCGGCAATTTTTGCCCATCCTTTAACAACACCGTTGTTTGGCAGGGTTTGCGTAACATCCCCATCTTCGAAGGAGGCGGCTAATCCACCATTCGCGGCTTTTCCCTTTACAGCAATACCATTTGCAGAATTGGTTTCTCCATATACACCGACACCTGGGTCGGTGCTGTTGTCAGAATAATCGAGCCCCCTTACGCCAAAGCCGGACACATGCCGGTTGATACCCAGAATGCCGGCTCCAAAATCGACGGCAGAAGCACCTAACACGCCGTTTTTTCCAACGGATTCCAGGCCCGCGTCAAACCAAGCATAACTGGGAATGAAGAAGTCAAAATCAGTGCCCCCAGCGCGTCGTATTCCAATGCCCGTGTCTCCAGTAGAACCAGAAATATCAAATCGGGGGTCTACGTTATCGTTGGCCACCCGTGTGCCATTGATACTGATGGAGTTGCTGTCGTCCAGTACTCTGGTTTGTTCGGGCTCGGTTTTTTGGTTGCCGCTATCCCAGTAATCTGGGGTGTTATTTTCGTTGTCGGCATAGCCAGAGCTTGCCATAAGGGTAAAAATTGCTGCGGTGAGAGCTTTTTTTGTATTGTTCATTGAAAATGTTCCGGTAGTGTTTATTTGAATAGATGATGTAAAAGCTATTTTATTGGGGGAAGATGATCACCAGAGCAAAACTCATGAGCCTATGCAGGTGTGCATAGCAACCCATAGTGGTTAGACTCTATAAAATTAGAAGGCATCTCTAATAATGTTATTCCGGCGCAGGCCGGAATCTATAAGCCATTGATTAGAATAAGATCCCGGCTTGCGCCGGGGTGATGAAAAAACAATTTTTCGAGGTACCCTAGACATATTTGTGAACATACTGCGTCCAATAAATTATGTAAGCTGATATTTTTTTAATCGGTATATAAAGGCATAGCGGGTGAGCCCCAGAATGCGTGCTGCCTTGCTTTGGTTGCCGGCAGTTTTCTCCAGCGCCTGTTGTAGCAACTCCTGTTCCAATTCTTCCAGCTTGATGCCAGTATCAGGCAAGGAGAAGGTCCAGCGTTGGCTTTGGTGGTGACGGATTTCTTGGGGAAGTTGACCTTCGCCGATTTCTTTGCCACTGAATAAAATCAACATGCGTTCGCAAAGGTTGCGCAGTTCTCTGACATTCCCAGGCCAGGCATAGCTATTCAGAAGCGTTAATGCTGATTTGGCGTAGGAGGGTGGGGCGAGTTGATATTGTGCTGCGAGTTTGGCTGTGATCTGGGTGACAAGGATTTTTACATCGCCAGTGCGCTCTCTCAGAGGCGGGACATGGAAGGGAATGATGTTCAGACGGTAGTACAGGTCTTCGCGGAAGCTTCCTTGTTCAACCTTCCGCCGCAGATCAGCGTTGGTGGCAGCAATCAGCCGCACATTGGCATGGCGTTGTTTCAAACTGCCTACGGGCTGGAATTCACCCGATTCCAGAAAACGTAATAATTTGGCTTGAATCTCCAGAGACATTTCACCAATTTCATCGAGAAAAAGCGTACCCCCTTCTGCTTGGAAAATTCGTCCGGGATTATCTGAAGTCGCACCGGTAAAGGCGCCTTTAACATGTCCGAAAAACTCGGATTCTGCCAAGCCTTCAGGGAGTGCTGCACAATTGATCGCAACAAATTGTTTGTCTGATCGAGGACTCTTGGTGTGAATATGGCGTGCCAGTAATTCTTTTCCGGTTCCGCTTTCACCCAGCAATATGACGGCCACGTCAGTTGCCGCTGCGATTTCCAGGGAACGCAACAATGCATCAAATTCAGGGGATTTTCCCAGCATTTCATAGGAACTTGGTTTATTCATCGACTTTTTTACCAGTTAATTATCAATCCCGCCAAAGCGAATACAATCAAGGCGATACCAGCAACAACGCGCATCCGCGGATTGCGTGCAAAACGCATGATTTGCTCGGCAAAAATGCCCGTCGCCATAACCGCAGGCAGGGTGCCCAAACCGAACAACAGCATAAATACCCCGCCTTGCATGGCGCTGCCTTGACCTAAGGCAATAAACAGGGCGGAATAAACAAGACCACAAGGCAACCATCCCCATATCAGCCCGTACAGCAGTGCCTGCCAGGGAGATGACACAGGCAACAGTTTTTTACCTAGGGGTTCCAGTTTTTTCCAGATGGGGGCGCCTGCTTTTTCAATACGGGCAAAGCTGGGAAACCAGCCTGCCAGATAGAATCCCACGGCGACCATCAGGAAAGTGGCGACCAGCAACAGAATGCTATGGCCATACTGCGGGCTGATACGAAATAGCAAACCCGCACCAAAGGCACCTGCAAGGGCACCCGCAAGACTGTAGCTGAGGATGCGCCCCAGACTGTAGTAGCTCAGGTAGCCAAGCAGTCTGGGGGGATGCTGCCTTGTTTCATAGGGCAGGCTGAAGGTTAGAACACCCATGATGCTCCCGCACATGCCGACACAGTGCAGGGCACCGAACAAGCCCATCAGAAAAGCACCCAGGTAGCCAATTTCCATTGGAAAGCTTGCTGCTTGCCGGGATTATTGGCTAAACACCTGCTTCAACAGATCCGTACTGCGGGCGAGGGGGTTTTCGCGAATGGCTTTTTCTTCCTGAGCCAGTTTATAGAACAAGCCATCCAGGGTTTTTTCGGTGACATAGCTGTCAAGATCCAGGCTGGAACCGCCGCCCAGCAAACCACCCAACATGCCCCCGCCAGCGTTGGCGGTTAGTTGTTTGTAGCTGGCGGTGGCACCAACTTCATCCGTGGCAGTGGAAACTATGGGTTTGATGGCTTTTTCCAAAGATGCCCCGGCTTTTTCACGCAGATAACGGGTAGCGGCATCATCGCCACCATTGAGAATCTTGTTGGCATCGTCCAGGGTCATGCCTTGTACGGTATCTTTGACAATATCCAGGGTTTTGGGGATAGCTGCTTCGGCGGCTTTGTTCATGGTTTGTTCAAATTCATCGACCAAGGCGCCTTGCCCCATACTGCGCAAGCCGGAGGCAATCTTGTCGATACCTGAGGGCAGGGGGATTCTGACATTGGCGTCATTGAGAAAACCACCGGGTTTACCCAGATAATCGATGGCGCGTTCCG
>CAYXOS010000135.1:0-3988 GCA_964467115.1 uncultured Sedimenticola sp. | reverse complement strand
GCTCACGGCGGTGTTTGTGCTACCACCTTTCAGGTATTGATCGGCAGATCCTTTTAGCATATCGCCAAGACCTGCCATGGCGGTTCCTGTAGCAAACAGAGATATTATGGTAATAGTTTGCATTAACTTCATCTTTCTTCTCCTTGATTACGTTAAAGATTACGAATTTTATCTGCTTGCTCCGCCAGATTCTTCAAGGCAGTGCGGGCAGCATCCAGTTTCTCTCTTTCTTTCTCGACGACGGCGGGAGGTGCTTTGTCGGTAAAACCGGGGTTGGCTAGTTTTTTCTCTGCACGTTCCACTTCCGACTGAAGTTTTCCCAGTTCCTTTTCCAAACGTTTGAGTTCCGCCTCTTTGTCAATGAGATCAGCCAGAGGTATGAGGATTTTCATTTCTCCCACCAGCGCGGTGGCTGCGTCTGGCACCTCATCGGTATTGCTCAACAGGGTGACTGATTCTGTGCGAGCGAGAAAATCCAGATAATGACGGTTGTTTTGCACCCGGCTTTTATCCATATCGCTGGCATCCGCCAGTAATACGGGAATCGGCTTTCCTGGCGCAATATTCATTTCACCCTTGATACGGCGAATACCCAGTACAAAATCCATTACCCAGCGCATTTCTGCTTCAGCATCGGGATCTTCCAGGTCTTGATCCACAACTGGATAGGGTTGCAGCATAATGGTTTCCCCGTCGATTCCAGCCAGGGGTGCGACAGCCTGCCAGATTTCTTCGGTAATGAAGGGCATGATGGGGTGGGTGATACGCAACAAGGCTTCCAGTACGGTAACCAGGGTATGACGAGCAGCACGCTTTTGGGCATCGCTACTGCTGTCCGCATTCAAAACCGGTTTGGTCAATTCCAAATACCAATCGCAGTATTCGTTCCAGGTGAAGTCGTAGATGGTTTGTGCGGCATGATCGAATCGATAGCTTTCGATGGCGGCAGATACGTCAGTGGCTGTGTGTTGCAGGCGGGAGAGTATCCAGCGGTCAGCAACAGAGAATGCCAGGTCGCCCCCTTTGCTACCCGTGTCTTCGCCTTCAGTATTCATCAACACATAACGAGAGGCATTCCACAGCTTGTTGCAAAAATTGCGGTAGCCTTCGATACGCTGCAGGGACAGCACGATATCCCGCCCGTTGGATGCCTGAGAAGCAAAAGTAAAACGCAAGGCATCCGTGCCGTAGGCAGAAATGCCGTCGGGGAAGTTCTTGCGGGTCTGTTTCTCGATCTTTTTTGCCAAATGGGGTTGCATCATGCCGCTGGTGCGTTTCTCCACCAGGGATTCCAGATCGATACCATCAATTACATCGATGGGATCCAGGACGTTACCTTTGGATTTGGACATTTTATGTCCTTCTGCATCGCGTACCAGTCCATGTACATAGACCTCATGGAAGGGCACATCATCCATAAACTTCAGCCCCATCATGATCATGCGAGCCACCCAGAAGAATATGATGTCAAAACCCGTGACCAGTACGCTGGTGGGGTAGAAGGTTTTTAGCCGCTCGGTGTTCTCCGGCCATCCCAGGGTAGAGAAAGGCCAAAGGGCAGAGCTGAACCAGGTATCCAGCACATCTTCATCCTGGCGTAATACATAATCGTCAGCCAGGTTGTGTTTTTTCCGCACCTCGGCTTCGGTGCGTCCCACATAGACATTGCCTTGCTGGTCGTACCAGGCAGGAATACGGTGCCCCCACCAGATCTGACGGCTGATGCACCAGTCCTGAATATTGCGCATCCATTCAAAATAAGTGTTCTTCCAATTGTCTGGAACAAAACGGATCTTTCCGCTTTCAACGGCTTCAATGGCGGGTTCTGCCAGAGGGCCGATCTTCACATACCACTGGTCGGTGAGGAAGGGTTCGATTACCGCGTTGGAACGATCTCCCCTTGGTACCATGAGTTTGTGATCGTCGGTTTTCTCCAGTAAATCAATGGCTTCCAGGTCTGCCAGCATGGTTTTTCTGGCGATATAGCGATCCATGCCAATATATTTTTCCGGGATCAGTTCCTGATCGTCTTCTTCATTGCTGCGAATTGCCGCATCTACGGTAAAGATATTGATCAAGCCTCCGTGAGGCTGTTCGCTGATGGCGTTTTCGTCGCGATGGCGTTTCCACACCTCGTAGTCGTTGAAGTCGTGAGCCGGAGTGATTTTCACACAGCCAGTACCAAATTCGGGATCGACGTGTTCATCCGCAACGATAGGAATCTTGCGGCCAGTGAGGGGCAGTTCGACAAACTCACCCAAAAGATGTTTGTATCGCTCGTCGCTGGGATGGATGGCAACGGCACAGTCACCAATCATGGTTTCCGGACGTGTAGTGGCAACCACTAAATGCCCGGTACCGTTGGTCAGGGGGTAGCGCATGTGCCACAGATGCCCGTTTTCTTCGGTGGACAAGACTTCCAGGTCGGATACGGCGGTGTGCAGTACCGGATCCCAGTTCACCAAGCGTTTGCCACGATAAATCAGCCCTTCCTCATACAGACGGACAAATACTTCTTTGACCGCATCCGACAACCCTTCATCCATGGTGAAACGCTCATGCTCCCAATCAAGAGAAGCCCCCATGCGTCTGAGTTGGCGGGTAATGGTGCCGCCGGATTCATTCTTCCATTTCCAGATGCGCTTGGTGAATTCTTCACGCCCCAGGTCATGACGGGTCTTTCCTTCTTTTTCCAACAACCGCTCTACCACCATTTGGGTGGCTATGCCGGCATGGTCTGTTCCGGGTTGCCACAGGCTGTTGTCGCCTTTCATACGATGGTAGCGGGTCAAACCATCCATGATGGTGTCTTGAAAGGCATGTCCCATGTGCAGACTGCCCGTCACGTTTGGGGGGGGAATCATGATGCAATAGCTATTTTCGCCTCCCTGTGGGGCGAACCAGCCATTTTGTTCCCAGGTTTGGTACCAGCGATTTTCGATTTGCTTGGGGTCGAAAGTTTTGTCCATGAAAGTGAAATTATCAACAGGCTACGGTAAAGCCGACCATTATAGAGCAAGACAGGGTTTGCGTCGTCAAGGAAGCAGTTTCCCAAGATTTGCGGTTGATTGCAGTTGTTGAGAGTTTTCACGGATTTTTGTGGTTATTTACATTTGCTTACAAATTGGTGGTTTCAGCCAATATTTCACTAATATCTTTTTTTTAAGATGTCTTCCGTGCCTGGTGCTGCCGCGAATAAATCAGCAAATCGGGTAGAAACCAAATAATCGAATCAATGGAGAGTCATCATGAAAAACAAACTTGCATTCATCATCCTTCCCCTGGCTATCAGCGTAGCAGGTGCCGTTCAAGCCGAAGGGCGTTTCAAGGCGAAAGGCACTTGGCAGAACAGTCAGGGAGGAGTGACTTCCATGCGTGGTGGCGCAGCCGCTGGCCCCAATGGCGGGAGATTTGCCCGAGGCAGTGCCGTTTACACCGACGGTAGCGGCAATGCTGCTGGAACCAATGGCCAGGCTTTTGCGGGTCCTGGTGGTAGCTCTGGTGCCCATGCCGGCGGTTTTACCCGCACGGCTGATGGCGGTATGACGCGCCAGGGTGGGGCAGCCGTTGCCGGAGCAAATGGTGGCTATGGTTCTACCAGCAGTGCTTTCAGCAAGGATGGATCCGGCAATTTCTCGGGTGCCAGAGGCACGGATGTACAAGGTGCTCAAGGTGCTGGTTACACAGGCACCACAACTTATAGCAACACCAGTGGTGTAGATCATCAAGGCACCTGTACCAACAAATATGGTGAACAAGTCCCTTGTTGAGTACCCCCCTAAGGAAGCTCTGATCGATTCATGACACGGCATCTTGCGGCGCAAAACCGTTCATTTCTGCGTTGCAAACCTTCGCAATAGCCAGCTATTACGTGCGGTTTGCGCCTTGAACTGAACATTTTTCACCACAATCTGCTTGCGCCAGAATCAATCAGAGCTTCCTTAACAGGACGTTGAAAAACTTCTTCCATGGACTTTTTCAACTATGG
>CAYXOS010000134.1:0-7514 GCA_964467115.1 uncultured Sedimenticola sp. | reverse complement strand
AATTGTTTGCTGTCAGATGAATATTTGACAGATCCAAGACATTTTTCAGGAAACTTTTTCTGTAGCGCAGAAAGTTCTATTACCGCAGGAAATGCAGAAGGTATTGTGGTGGAGCCCGGAGGTTATGTGATTTTGTCTGCGCCATCGATTCGGCTCTCCGCAGGTTTTACTGTGCGTGGAGGCATGTTGAGGGTGGGCAGTGACCTGTTGCCACCATGATAGATATTTTGAAGAAATCATTTCCGTGTGGGCAATACCGTATATTGGTTTTGTATCTTTGTACTGAGGCAATTCGGTACTGAATATGACCCTGAAAATTTCGTCAAATGTGGCCGTTCCCCTGGATGAGATTGTGTTGACTGCTATTCGTGCTCAGGGGGCAGGTGGTCAGAATGTCAACAAACTCTCATCTGCCATTCATTTGCGTTTTGATGTGCGTAAATCTTCTCTGCCAGATTTTTACAAAGAGGGTTTGCTGCGACTGCGGGACAAGCGTCTGAACAAGGATGGGATTATCGTCATCAAGGCGCAACAGCATCGCACCCAGGAAAAGAATCGCGAAGCGGCCTTGTCACGGTTGCAAGAACTGATTCAGAGTGTAGCCAAGGTACAAAAGCAACGTCGCCCGACCAAGCCTACCAAGGGATCGCAAAGGCGCAGGGTAGACAGCAAGGTCAGGCGCGGCAAGATCAAGTCTTTACGCGGTAAAGTCAGAGATTGAGCTAGATCGCTTTTGCCTGTGCTTCAGCATTGCCGATATAGGTAGCGGGGCTGAGTGCCTTCAATTCTTCTTTGACGCTATCGGGTAATTCCAATGTATCGATAAAGGCTTGCATATCTTGCTGATTGAGTCGTTGCCCGCGGGTCAATGCCTTGAGCTTTTCATAGGGTTCTTCAATACCATAGCGGCGCATCACGGTTTGAATGGGTTCTGCCAAAACTTCCCAGTTGTCGTTCAGGTCTGCGAGCATTTTTTCCGCATTGGCTTCCAGCTTGCCGATACCCCGTTGCATAGAGCTGAGCGCGATCAGGCTGTAGGCGAACCCCACACCCATGTTGCGTAATACGGTGGAATCGGTGAGATCTCTCTGCCAGCGGGAAACAGGAAGTTTGGTGCTCAAATGACCAAACAAGGCATTTCCCAGTCCAAAGTTTCCTTCGGCATTTTCAAAATCGATGGGGTTGACTTTGTGCGGCATGGTGGAGGAGCCAACTTCCCCGGCAACGGTTTTTTGCTTGAAGTAACCGAGTGAGATATAGCCCCAGACATCACGGCTGAAATCGATCAGAATATTGTTGAAGCGGCTGATGGCGTCGAACAGTTCTGCCATATAGTCGTGGGGTTCGATCTGAATAGTATAAGGATTCCAGGTCAAGCCCAGGTTGGTGACGAATTGTTCGGCATGGGCGGCCCAGTCGATATCGGGGTAAGCACTCAGATGAGCATTGTAATTGCCTACGGCACCATTGATTTTACCCATCAAGGCGACGCCCACGATGGTCTCGCGTTGTCCCCGCAGGCGATGCACGATATTGGCCATTTCCTTGCCCATGGTGGAAGGGGAGGCGGGTTGACCATGGGTGCGGCATAACATGGGAATATGAGACAGTTCATGGGCTAACTCTCGAATGGCATGAATGGTACGGTCCATTTCAGGCAACAGGGTGTTATCCCGTCCTGCTCGCAGCATCAATGCGTGGGATAGGTTATTGATGTCTTCGGAGGTGCAGGCAAAATGGATGAATTCGCTGATCGCTTCCAGCTCTTTGTTTCCGGCAATTTTTTCCTTGAGATAATATTCCACGGCTTTTACGTCATGGTTGGTGGTGCGTTCGATCTCTTTTACGCGCTGGGCATCCTGATCAGCAAATTCGCTGATAATCTGTTCGAGAACCTGGTTGGCATCATCACTCAATGCCGGCACTTCGGTGATTTGTGGATGGGCGGCAAGCGACTGTAGCCAGCGGACTTCGACCAACACCCGGTGATAGATGAGTCCATATTCACTGAAAATTCCGCGCAGGCTGGCGGTTTTGGCGGCGTAGCGTCCGTCGATGGGTGAAACAGCAGTGAGTGGGGTGAGTTCCATAGTCAACTCCGGGAAGGTAGGTGTTGAAGCGAAGCCGTAAATCCCGGCTTCGCGTCTGAATTCAGGGAAAAGAAATGTCAGAGTGCAGCAATGCGATCCATAGCTTTTTCCAGATTTTCCATACTGGTGGCAACAGAGAAGCGAATATGTCCCTGCATGCCAAACGCAGAACCCGGAATTAACGCAACCCCGGCTTTTTCGATTAAGTATTCCGCCAGTTCCAAATCGTCATTGATGCCGTCGAGTCGGGCAATAAAACCCTCAACGGAGGGGAAAACATAAAAGGTTCCGTCACTGGGCAATGCATCCATGCCATCGATGGCATTGACTCGCTCCAGCACATAATCATGGCGCTTTTTGAATTCCACCAGCATCTCAGCGATGCATTCCTGAGGGCCGTTCAGAGCCTCTTCTGCTGCATATTGGGATATGGAGCAGGGGTTGGAGGTGCTTTGGGACTGAATTTTTTTCATCGCCTTGATGATGTCTTCTGGCCCCCCTGCATACCCAATACGCCAGCCGGTCATGGAGTATGCCTTGGAAACGCCATTCAATACCAGCGTCCGTTGGTACAGATCGGGGCAGGCATTGAGAATATTGACGAAGGGCATGCCTGTCCAACGAATATGTTCATACATGTCGTCAGTAGCGATGGTGACTCGGGGGTGTTCGCGCAAAACCTCACCCAGGGCTTCCAGTTCTTCACGGTTGTACGCCATGCCGGTAGGATTGGATGGGCTGTTGATGACGAACAGGCGCGTGTTTTCTGTGATCGCGGCTCGTAACTGGGATGGTGTGATCTTGAATTGTTGTTCAGCGCCCGCGTGGATAAATACCGGGGCGCCACCAGCAAGAATGACCATATCGGGATAGGAAACCCAATAGGGAGCAGGAATGATGACTTCATCGCCAGGGTCGAGTATCGCCTGAGCCAGGTTGAAGAAGCTTTGCTTGCCCCCGCTTGAGACCAGAATCTGTTCAGGTTTGTAGTCCAGACTGTTGTCGCGCTTGAATTTGTCGATAATGGCCTGTTTCAGGGAAGCCGTACCATCTACAGGCGTGTATTTGGTCTTGCCCTCATCCATGGCTCTTTTCGCAGCTTGTTTGATATGGTCAGGGGTATCGAAATCCGGTTCGCCAGCGCCTAGGCCGATCACATCTTCGCCAGCAGCGCGCAAGGCGGCGGCTCGGGCTGTGATTGCCAGAGTGGGAGAAGGTTTGACCGCTTGTACACGGTGAGATAATTTGCTGTTCATACGCTTTGGCTTCAGGTTATTTGCTCAGAAATTCTCTAAGGAGTCTGTCCGACTTAGGCTGATTCTACTGCGGCGATGGGAAAACGGCGCATTTTTTCGATCTTTTTCGTTGCGTAGAACGACTATGCGCCTCAAAAGTTCGAAAAACTGCCCTCGATTTCCCACTCGCCTCGCTACGACCCCCTAAGTCGGACAGGCTCCTGGGGTGCTATCATATCCCAACACAGGCATAACAAGAATCCCCATGACCAAAGAATTTCAACTTGTTTCTGATTTTTCTCCCGGAGGCGACCAGCCCAATGCCATAGGGAGCCTGATAGACGGTATTCGTCACGGTGAGGCGGGTATGACCTTGCTGGGTGTGACCGGGTCGGGAAAAACCTTCACCATCGCCAACGTTATTCAGGAGTTGCAGCGTCCGGCAATTGTTCTGGCACCAAATAAAACCCTGGCGGCACAGCTCTATGGTGAGTTTCGGGATTTTTTTCCGAACAACTCCGTGGAGTACTTCGTTTCCTACTATGACTACTATCAGCCGGAAGCCTATGTCGCGGCGTCAGATACCTTTATCGAAAAGGATGCATCCATTAACGAACATGTGGAACAAATGCGCCTGTCAGCGACCAAAGCACTGCTGGAGCGCAAAGACACTATCATTGTGGCGACGGTTTCTGCGATCTATGGCCTGGGTGATCCGCGTCAGTACATGTCCATGTTGCTGCACCTTGTTCGCGGTGAGCCAGTGGATCATCGGGCGATTCTCCGCCGTCTGACGGAATTGCAGTACACTCGAAATGAAGTGGAATTGCACCGCGGCACCTTTCGTGTGCGTGGCGATGTGATCGATATTCATCCGGCGGAATCTGAAGATGAAGCAGTGCGTATCGAATTATTTGACGACGAAGTAGAGTCTATTGCACTGTTTGACCCATTGACTGGTGAAGTGAAGCGCCGCGTGCCCCGTTTTACCGTTTACCCCAAGACCCATTACGTCACGCCCCGGGAAACCATTCTCGAAGCCGTGGAGCATATCAAGGAAGAACTGAAGGAGCGTCTTACCCAATTGGATGGTATGAATAAATTGGTTGAATATCAGCGCTTGGAGCAGCGTACGCGTTTTGACCTGGAAATGATGCTGGAACTGGGCTACTGCTCTGGCATCGAAAATTATTCCCGCTATTTGAGTGGACGGGCGCCAGGGGAAGCGCCGCCAACCTTGTTCGACTATCTGCCGCCAGAAGCGCTGTTGGTGGTGGATGAGTCCCATGTCACGATTCCCCAGCTGGGTGCCATGTATAAGGGGGATCGCTCTCGCAAGGAAACCCTGGTCGAATATGGATTCCGTCTGCCCTCGGCATTGGATAATCGCCCTCTGCGGTTCGACGAATTCGAAGCCCGCTCGCCGCAAACCATTTATGTTTCTGCCACTCCCAGAGATTATGAAATAGACCATTCGGGTGAAGTGGTAGAGCAGGTGGTGCGCCCTACCGGTCTGATCGACCCTGAAGTGGAAGTGCGTCCGGCGACAACCCAGGTTGATGATCTGCTGTCTGAAATTCATCTGCGAGTTGCCGTACAAGAGCGGGTGCTGGTGACGACCCTGACCAAGAAAATGGCAGAAGACCTGACTGACTATTTAACCGAGCACGATGTGCGGGTGCGCTATCTGCATTCGGATATAGATACTGTTGAACGGGTAGAAATCATTCGAGACCTACGTCTGGGAGAATTTGATGTGTTGGTTGGCATCAACCTGCTAAGGGAAGGCTTGGATATGCCGGAAGTGTCGTTGGTTGCTATCCTGGATGCGGACAAAGAAGGTTTTTTGCGCTCTGTGGGTTCACTGATACAAACCATTGGCAGGGCGGCACGAAACGTCAAGGGCAAGGCAATTTTGTATGCGGATCGTATTACTGGCTCCATGCAACGGGCGATAGAAGAAACCGAGCGCCGCCGGGAAAAGCAAATGGCGTTCAACCAAGAACACAATATTACGCCAAAAACTATCCGCAAAAAGATTGCCGACATCATGGAGTCAGCCTATCCCGGGGGGCAGAAATCTGCCAAGGAATATGCGCGTGTGGCCGAGGAAGAGGCAGCCTACGCCGCGCTCTCACCAGCGCAGTTGGCGAAAAAGCTCAAGACCATGGAAGAAACCATGTACCAACACGCACGGGATCTGGAGTTTGAGGAAGCTGCACGGCTGCGGGATGAAATAAAGCATCTCAAGGAAATGGGGATGGTGAACTAAGAAGCCGCTGATTTATTCATGAATAGATCAGAGGTTCCCTGGTTCTCGAACCGTTCAGGCACAATTTGTTTGGTACAGAGCAGATAAGCGCTTGTTGAATTATTTGCGATGTTTTTGAGTAAAAAGATCGATTCCGGCTTTTGCTTTGACCTCGATTCCGCAGGGTTGTTTTGATTTCAAAAAATCTTGATTCATATCAAGAACTCTTCGTATATATCCGTTGTGTGTCCATTCTTCCGTCGTGTACGTTATACGCAGATTCATTGCGTTGAATAATTAACAGACCAAGGAAAAATGGAGGCTGGAAATGCAAGAAAAAAAGAAAGAAATGATCCTCAAGTTTCACGATGCTAAAAAAGCACATCGTCGTTGGGTGAGCAATGCCCAGATTCTGATGCAAGGCATTCCCGTCAAGAACGATCAGTTGCCTCTCAATGAAACCGAGTGCGGTTTTGGGCACTGGTATTACGGAGAGGGGCAGGCACTGAGAAAATATGATCCCTTTAAACTCATAGAAGCGCCCCATACTGCGCTTCACACAACCTATCTACAAATTTTTAATTTACTGTTTCGTGAGAGAAAAGTTTCGTTGTTTGGCCGCCTGTTAGGACAAAAGGCGGAGCCTTCACAAGAAGAGCTGGAAGAATCCAAGCGATTGTTTGCTGTCCTAAATGCAGAATCAATGAAAATCATGGAGCTGTTGGATCAGTTGGAAGAAATAATTGTTTCCATGGATGATGATAAATTCATGGAAATGTTTGGTTGAAGGTTAGAATCAAACCCAACAGTTGCCTATCGTCTGAAATTCCTGGCTTCTGGTGGTAATAACCGAAGTATGGATATCAGCATCAGTGAAGATGCTGATATCTTTAGCGTATTTTTTCTGCGCTGATATAGGCAATCCAACCCGCATCGGCATCACCTTCTTCGGCAGCATAAAACTCCCCATCTGGTTCGCCATCTTCGTCCCATCCCTGCCAATACACCGTTACTTTGAATCCTACCTCACGCAGCAGATCCTGTATCTCTGGCAGAGTCCATAGCCGCCAGTGATACGCGAATGCCTGATCCAGGCGAGAATCATCGGCAAAGGCAAAGTGAATATAGCAAGTAAGATCGTGATTGATGGGGTTAAATTTCGCCTGTTCCCAGATGTAGGTTATATCGCCGTCGGGTGTTTCAACTTCCCGTTCTTCTTCAACTTCGTGGAAACTGTCGTAGCCACCATAGATATCCAGAAAAAATATGCCATCGTTCTTCAATGACTCAAAGACATGCTGGAAATATCCTTTGAGGGTATTTCTGTCCTTGAACAGCCAGTAGCTGAAGTTCATTGCCGAGATAATATCAGGCTGTTGAGTTTTCACTCGCAGCACATCGTCTTCTATCAATTGGATACGCGCTTGCTCCGATGGACTTAATTTTTGGAGATTGTTTTCCTGTCCCCATTTCAGCACTGACTTGTCCAAGTCCACGCCAATAGCGTGGTTTTTCTTGTGTCTTTTTACCCACTCGCAACATACGTTCGCGGTGCCACAGAAATCTTCTCGCAAGAGTCGTGCGGGTTTGCCGCGCAATTCTTTATAAGTTGCTTCGACAAAATCAACTTCAGACTCTGAGCATTGCACTGACAATTCGTAGAGTTTGTGAGCATCGGCTTGTTCAGCGAGGGTAGGCTTGGTTTTTTTCTTCATTGAGTGAAGGGACAAATGTCAGACAAGGGAAGCACTATACTGAATCTTGCTTTATATGGGAATTCTACTGTCAAAATAGGGTAAATTGCTAATCACCGTTGCGTTAAATGGCGAAGTAGTTTACCCTTCGCCTCCTGTTTTCCGAAGGATTGGATTCAGAACATCCTGCTGACTTGTCTGATCCAGGTACGTCACAGGGATGTTGCTTGCGATGCAGGCAAAA
>CAYXOS010000133.1:0-7575 GCA_964467115.1 uncultured Sedimenticola sp. | reverse complement strand
AGAAAAAGCTGATGAACATTCCCAGCAGATAATTGATGTTGCCATTGCTGTGTAGCTTGTCATGAGCCGCTTCATGCATGAGAGAATAATTGGTCAGCATCAGGTAGGAATAACCCACACCCAGCAATAGCAGCACGACGGGGTGATCAACATACTGATTTCCCAACCACAGCCAAAACAAGGCTAGAGTAGCCACTGCGAATGACAGCAGCAGATTCAATTTGTCAGGTATCTTCCAGGAAGGGTCAGGTTTGAGATGGGAATTCATAAATAATCAGAGCTTCCCAGGCTGGGCAACTTGGTTCAAAGAAGGTAGACGGAAATCAGGATATTGCATGGATAGTTGGTGTAAAACGGTGAGCTTGTCTGACTGAACCAAGTTGGCAGGGAATGCTTGTTCTGGCGTAAGTGCCTTGATCTCATCGATCATGGTTTGTTGTAAGGGTTGTAGTTCTGGTTCTTCTTTGACCAGTTGTAAAATCACCTTAACGGTGGAACGCTTGGGTTCGAGAATGCTGGTAAATGTTTTGCGAAACAGCAAGGCGTTTAATTTTCGGGCAGCCATGGAGCTGTGCTCCAACACCATGGCAATGATTTTCTTATCAATACCGACATGATGTATCTCGTCATCGAAATGATGTTGGTGCAAAGCAATATATGCAGGGTCCAGGTTGTAGCCGTCAGCCTGTGAGATGAATTCACGGGAAATAGCGGTAGTCATTTCTTCCATCGCCAGCATCAGCCACAGCAATCCTGGCAATAATCCCGGTGTTTTCAAAAAGGTATTGAGTATGCTGTTTTCCAGTGGAGACAGACGGGTAAAGTGGCTGTTGGAGTGTGCGTACAGATCAGGTCGGATGTGGCTGTTGAAACTGGCAAACATCCGTGTGTGTTGTTCCTCATCTTTTAGTACCCGGTTGATATCTGCCAGGAGTTGCGGCTGATTTTTTAGTTTTTGGTGCCGCTTCAATCTCGACATCAGCCCCTTGATAAACACATCTTCAAACTGAATGAATTGTTCATTGATGCGCAACCCAAACAGTTGGTTGTATTTCAGACGCTGCTGATTATTCATCTGTGAGTAACAAGATGTATGGTACAGATGGGTACAGTCCTCAGGAACAAAATATGATTTCATGGAAAAGCCAAGACTCTTCAGCGATTGCTTTTACGTTTTCGCGAGCCAATGAATCCGCCGATCAATAAGCCCAGAACCAGGCTGCCACCACCGACCCACCAAAGCATTTTCTTCAGTTGTCGTAGTACGGCGTTGTCCATGACGTTGGTGGAAAAATGGATGGAAGCGGCTTTCCATACACCCGCTTTTTTTACCAGGGTAGTGCTCCAGGCTACCTGCAGAGAAAATGTTTGTCCGGATGCCAATTCCACCTGATCGACAGCCGTGCCGTAGCCAATGGCAACATTGTCACCATGAAAATAAGCAGGACCACCAATGGTGGCTTTGGTAGTGAGCTTCTTGATCGGGGCATCGGATCCCTGGGTCATCAGTTTGTTATAGCTGATCACTTCATCCTTGCCTTTTACTACATGTGCATTTTGATGGGTGATGACCACATTATCATCGAGATAGGGGAGTAACTTTTCGACCTGGTTGGCATTGATGGCGGCTTCGATATCCACCAACAGCTTGCGCAATTGCTGACGATCTGCCTGATGAGTGTCCGGCGGGGTATGTTCTTCAGCAATTATTGCAACAGAAGAAGTTAGCAATATCAATGCCAGAGCCAAGGAAGATCGCATCATGTTCATTAAGTTACTCAAAGTAAGTAAACCAGGATATTGACACGATTCTACACGGCATCCAAAGAAAAACGGGAGTTTTTCATCAGAACAACATGCCAAATTATTGACCTGAATCAGTAGCTGATAAGTTCGTCAGATCTAATCTAATAGGTGAGAAACAGATTTGTAAGTCAGGCTGATGGATGGGGTGACTGCTAATGAAGATCGCCTTTAGCTTGTCGAAGTTTACAATTCGACATCCCCCTTTTTGTACCAGCTTGATGATTAGTGGAATCATTTAATTGTGAGGTTGTAGTGATGAAGATTAGATTTACTCCAGGATGGAGAATGGCGGCAGTTGGCGTATTGTTGTTGTCAAATGCCGTAAATGCGAATTCAGTGATGCATTTGAGCAAGCAGTTTCAACAGGGGGCATTTCCTGTTGCCTCGAATAGCCTGCAGTTCAATTTGTATGCAACTCAGGATGGGTTGGAACCCCTTGCCAGTCAGAACTATTTTTCTGGCGAATGGCAGTTACGGCGCACTGATCACGCCACGGTAGTGAGTGCGGACTTTGATGATACCGATGGATTGCCTGAACAGGGTGAACTTTGGCTGGAAGTGGTTGCTGACGGTTTTGCCGTGGGTGAGCGTACGCAGATTCAGGCGGCAGCCAGTGTTCCTGGTGTGACTTTTGCACTGGGCAATAATCTGAATATGTCATTGAACCGGATTATTTCCTTGGATGATCCAGTAGATGATAATGATGCAGCAACCAAACAATATGTCGATCAAGCCGCCAGTTTTACCGAAACAGATCCGAGTGTTGGTACCCTGACCGCAGATAAATGGTGCGTGGCAAATGGATCGGGAACAGCGGTGGATTGTGTGCGCAACCCGCCCGTGTTGGTGGAAAGCGATCCCACTATCACCGATGCCAGTATAAAAGATGGCGTATCCTGGAGCGAGGTGAGTAACCGACCTTCGGGATTGGATGATGGCGACGACCTTGGTGTTACCGCAATTACCCCAGGTACAGGGCTTGTCGGTAGCAGTTCACCCATCACCACTACGGGAACCCTCTCTGTGGCGGTGCCTTTGCAATTGAGCGGTAGCGTCAATGACCCGAATGGAGTGATAACCGCCACCAATAGTGGCAGCGGCTACGGTGTCAAAGGTTATGGAAACAGCGGTGGTGCCTACTTTCAAGACACGGACTACTCGGCTGAGGCCACTATTGCCACCGATGGCTATGGGGTAAGGGCTCTGGGGACAACTTATGGCGGCTATTTCAAAGATTCAACAGATTCCGGTTACGCCTACCTTGGGAGTGGTGATTCCGGGGTAGATGCTTTTGGAAGCTATGCAGGAGGGATTTTCAGTAGCTTAGGAAGTACAGGGTCTGCATACCTTGCAAAAGGCGATGTGGGTATTGAAGCATCGGGTGATCAGAATGGTGGAAAATTTACCACTGCTGGGGGTGACTGGGTTTCTGCTGTTTCAGGTATTGCCACTGCGACGGGTGCCATAAGCACCTATGGAGGATGGTTTGAGACTTCTGCTGATACATCAAGGTCAGTGGGTGCTCTGGCGCGGGGTGAAGAAGCTTATGCTGTAAAAGGGCTTGCTTCGGCTGAAGGTACTGCCGTAAAGAATTATGGTGGATATTTTGAAGCGATGGGTGGTCTGGCCGATGGTGTCGTAGGCCGCGCACCAAACGGTTACGGCACTGGAGTGTATGGATACGGAAAATTTCGTGGAGTTTCCGGTTTGACCAATGGCAATTCGGATAGTGCTAACTGGGCCGTAGGCGTTCGGGGCGAGGCGGACAATAGTGTTAGTAATGGAACCGAAAATCATCAGGCCATGGTTGGAGTAGAGGGCGTGAGCAGTTCTTATGGCGCATCGGTCTTATACGGGGTTTATGGTCAAGTGGTGGGAACATCAGCCGCCAACACGGGGGCTTATGCTGTGTACGGTGATGCGTCACAAACAACTTCCGTAGGAGGCCCTGTCTATGCGGGGTATTTCTGGGGAGATGTACATGTGAGTGGTACCCTGTCAAAAAGCGCTGGTTCTTTTATTATCGACCATCCTTTGGATCCAGAAAATCGTACCCTCAGTCATTCATTTGTCGAATCGCCAGACATGAAGAACGTCTATGATGGCAATGTGGTGTTGGACGAACAGGGAGAAGCGGTGATCGAAATGCCAGCCTGGTTCGAGGCCTTGAATAAGGACTTTCGCTATCAACTCACGCCATTGGGCGGGTTTGCGCCGGTCTATGTGGCAGAAGAGATCCAGGACAACCGTTTCCGAATTGCTGGAGGTACCCCGGGAATGAAGGTTTCCTGGCAAGTGACAGGTATTCGCCATGATGCCTATGCCGAGAAACACCGTATTCCGGTAGAACAGGATAAACCGGAAGCACAGCGGGGCACTTATCTCAACGCGGAAGCCTGGGGAATGCCCAAGGAAAAGGATCGTGATTGGATGCGCAACCACAAGTTCCCTGAGAGTAGCGCCAATACTCGATGATTCCCTGAGCAAGTTTTCGGGAAAACCGTTAGAATACGGCTCCCCAGGAAGCGCTGATCTATTCATGAACTCTGGAATGCACGATAACCAGCAAGGATGCCTGTTAGGGGCATAATCTGCTTGGTACAGAATCGATCAGCACTTCCCTAAATCGGAGCCGTATTTGTTTGCCGGAGAAAATTCCATGTTCAAAAAATCCATGCAGATCGCAGGTTATGATGATGACTTGTGGGCAGCTATTCAGTCTGAAGAAACCCGTCAGGAAGAGCATATCGAACTGATCGCTTCAGAAAACTACACCAGCCCTCGGGTGATGCAGGCGCAAGGCTCTGTATTGACCAACAAATATGCAGAGGGTTATCCCAAGAAACGCTATTACGGCGGCTGTGAAAATGTGGATGTGGTTGAGCAGTTGGCGATTGATCGCGCCAAGGAATTGTTTGCTGCCGACTATGCCAATGTGCAGCCCCATTCAGGTTCTCAGGCGAATGCGGCAGTATATATGGCTTTGTGTCAGCCTGGTGATACGGTATTGGGCATGGCATTGGCAGATGGGGGGCATCTGACCCACGGCGCCAAGCCGAGCTTTTCCGGAAAGATCTACAACGCTGTTCAGTATGGATTAAATGCCGAAACGGGCGAGATCGATTATGAACAGGTCGAAGCCCTGGCAAAAGAACACCAGCCGAAGATGATCGTGGCCGGGTTTTCTGCCTATTCCCGCATTGTCGATTGGCAGCGTTTCCGCGAGATCGCCGACAGTGTAGGAGCCTATCTGTTTGTGGATATGGCTCATGTTGCGGGTCTGATTGCGGTGGGAGAGTATCCCAGCCCGATTCAGATTGCTGATGTGACGACCACCACCACCCACAAGACCCTGCGTGGACCACGCGGGGGTTTGATCCTGGCGAAAGCCAATGCAGAGATCGAGAAAAAACTCAATTCTGTGGTGTTCCCCGGTACCCAGGGCGGTCCACTGATGCACGTTATTGCGGGCAAGGCAGTGGCATTCAAGGAAGCCATGGAGCCGGAATTCAAAAGCTACCAGCAGCAGGTGAAGAAGAACGCCCAGGTAATGGCGAAAGTTTTCATGGAGCGCGGCTACGACGTGGTTTCCAAGGGTACAGACGATCATCTGTTCCTGGTCAGCTTCATTGAAGCCGGACTTACCGGCAAAGACGTGGATGCCTGGTTGGGTAACGCCAATATTACCGTGAATATGAACGCAGTTCCCAATGATCCCCAGTCTCCTTTTGTGACTTCCGGTATTCGTGTCGGCACTCCGGCGATCACCACCCGGGGTTTTGGTGAGCAAGAATCGGCTGATCTCGCCAGTTGGATGTGTGATGTCATCGACGCCAAAGGTGACGAAGCTGTCATCGCAGAGGTAAAGGCCAAGGCACTGGAAATCTGCAAACGTCTGCCAGTTTACAGCGACTGATAAATGCGCTGCCCGTTCTGCAATGCCAAGGACACCAAGGTCATCGACTCTCGCGCTGCGGGGGAAGGTGACCAGGTGCGCCGTCGCCGCCAATGTATCGAATGCCGGGAACGCTTTACCACCTATGAAAAGATCGAGTTAAACCTGCCAAGGGTGGTCAAGTCGGATGGCAGTCGCACCTCATTCGACGAAATAAAATTGCGTCTGGGGATGCTGCGGGCATTGGAAAAACGCCCCGTGAGTACCGATGATCTGGAAGCAGCAATCAATCGCATTACACGCAAGCTCATGGCACCAGGTGAACCGGAAGTGCCAACCCAGCGCATCGGCGAGTTGGTGATGAATGAGCTGAAAGGGCTGGATCAGGTTGCCTATGTGCGTTTCGCATCTGTGTACCGGCAATTTGAAGATGTGCAGGCATTTCGTGAAGAAATCGAACGTCTTGAACAACAGCCCGATCCAGAATCCCTACGTAAGCAGTTTGATCTGCTGGGCAAGGACTAGGCATATCCCATGTCTTTTACCCGCCAGGATCATGAATTCATGGCGCATGCCATTCGTCTGGCTCGAAAAGGGCTGTACACCACAGATCCCAACCCCCGAGTGGGCTGCGTGTTGGTCAAAGACGGAGAAATCATTGGTAAGGGCTGGCATCGCAAGGCAGGGGAGCCACACGCCGAGCGCAATGCCATTGCAGATGCGGGGGGAAACGCCCAAGGTGCTACCGCCTATGTCACTCTGGAACCCTGCTGTCATCAAGGAAAAACCCCTCCCTGTACTGAAGGTCTGCTGCAAGCAGGGGTGACAAAAGTGATTGCCGCCATGCAAGATCCCAACCCCCTGGTTTCTGGCAAAGGCTTGTCTTTTCTGGCTGAGCAAGGTGTGGAGGCAGCTTCAGGGTTACTCCACGCAGAAGCAGCAGCCTTGAACCCCGGTTTTATCAAGCGCATGTCCACAGGTTTGCCTTGGGTGCGCTGCAAGCTCGCCATGAGCCTGGATGGGCGCACTGCCATGGCAAGTGGTGAAAGCGTATGGATTACCGGAAAAGATGCGCGTCGGGATGTGCAACTGTTGCGTGCTCGAAGCTCTGCTGTTGTCACCGGTATTGGCACCGTGTTGGCGGATGATCCTTCCATGAATGTGCGCCTGTCTGCTGATGAACTTCCGGGCGTGGAAAGTACGGCCTATTTTCGCCAGCCCTGGCGGGTGGTGTTGGATTCTCACCTGCGCATACCAGAGAACGCCAAGCTATTGACTCTTGATGGGCCTGTTTGTCTCATTCACTCCCAGGGTGATGCTGAAAAAGTGCAACGTCTGCAGGGGCGGGGTATTCATCTGCAGGCACTTCCTCAAGGATTGGAATTGACCGCGGTGATGAAGTTTCTTGCAAAACAGGAAATCAACGAAGTGCTGATCGAAGCCGGGCCTACATTGGCAGGCGCTGCCTTGCAGGCAGGGGTGATCGATGAGCTGATCATCTACATGGCACCGCATCTTATGGGGCATGAGGCCAGGGGCTTGTTCAACCTCCCTGGTTTGGAAAAGATGGCAGATCGAGTCGAATTGGAAATCAAAGATATTCGTGCCGTGGGGCGGGATTTCAGGCTGCAGATTGGAATAATTTGACTCCAAGCTCTGAGGGTTTTACAAAGGTTTCGCTCATGGTTAAGAGAGATATACATGAACTGTATCCAATGTTATTTTTCTGTGGCTGGCTATTGTTGGTTGGATTGAGCACGGAGATCTTTGCAGGATTCCCTTTTGTTGCCGCAACTTTGTGTGCGGGGGGCGGTGTTTTCTATGGGTGGCGTAGAGTTACCAACAATGGACGGAATCCTATAATTTTCGTTGGC
>CAYXOS010000132.1:4707-7604 GCA_964467115.1 uncultured Sedimenticola sp. | reverse complement strand
AATAATGACAGTAATATTACGGAGAACAACATGTCTGTATTGGTAGGCCGCGAGGCACCCGACTTTACCGCCCCCGCCGTACTCGGTGATGGCAGCATCATTGATGATTTCAATCTGAAATCCCGCACCGACGGCAAATATGCGGTTATCTTTTTCTATCCCCTGGACTTCACCTTCGTTTGTCCTTCCGAACTGATCGCTTTTGATCATCGTCTGGATGAATTCACCAAGCGTGGCGTGGAAGTCATCGGAGTTTCCATCGATTCCCACTTCACTCACAATGCCTGGCGCAATACCCCCGTCAATGACGGCGGCATTGGTCCTGTTCGCTATCCTCTGATAGCTGACCTGACCCACGGAATTTGTAAAGCCTATGATGTTGAAACCCCAGACGGCGCTGTTGCCTTCCGTGGTTCTTTCCTCATCGATAAGGACGGCATGGTTCGTCATCAAGTGGTGAATGACCTGCCTTTGGGTCGCAATATTGACGAAATGTTGCGCATGATCGATGCCCTGCAATTCCATGAAGAGCATGGCGAAGTTTGTCCTGCTGGCTGGAAGAACGGCGACGAAGGCATGAAAGATACACCGGACGGCGTAGCCAGCTACCTGTCCAAACATGCTGAAGAGCTGTAAGCTTTTCTCCATGCCCCATCAAGCCGACCTGCGGGTCGGCTTTTTGCTTTCCGCTCAAAAAACAACCAGAATAACCCAATATTCAAAACATCGGAGTGAGACCCATGAATCTTGATCGCGTAACCCGGGGCAATAATGTCCCAGACGAAATTAACGTCATTATCGAAATTCCAGCCAATGCCGAACCGGTAAAATATGAAGTCGATAAAGAATCCGGTGCCATGTTTGTCGACCGCATTCTGCGTACCGCCATGCGCTATCCGGTCAATTACGGCTACATTCCCCACACCCTGTCTGATGATGGCGACCCTTGCGATGTGCTGGTACCCACAGCATTTCCGCTGATTCCCGGCTCGGTCATTCGCTGCCGTCCTGTGGCGGTATTGATCATGACCGATGAATCCGGTGACGATGCCAAAGTAGTTGCTGTCCCCGTTGATGGCATTACCGATCGCTGGTCCCATGTCAAAGATGTCGATGACATGCCCAAGGAGCTGATGGAACGCATGGCGCATTTCTTCGAGCACTACAAAGATCTGGACGAAGGAAAATGGGTACGGGTACAAGGCTGGGAGAATGCCGAAGCTGCACGCAAGGAGATCACCAATTCTGTCGCCATGTTTGAAAAAGCCCCGGAAAAGCCTCACTTCTAAGGTATGCTCTGCTAACCATGAAAATCTGTATCTTGTCTGACAGCCACGACCATATTCCCCTTCTGGAAGCAGCGGTAAAAGATGCCCAGGCTCTGGGAGCGGAAGCCGTGGTACATTGTGGCGACGTGGTCGCCCCCAGCACCCTGCATTGTCTGGAACAATTTGGTTTGCCCGTACATGTTATCCACGGCAACAACACCGGCGATCTGTATGCCCTTACTCGCCTCAGCCACAAACCTGGCGGGGTGTTGCGCTATCACGGCATGGATGCGGGTATCGAACTGGGCGGCAGGCGTATTTTCCTGGTGCATTATCCCCATTATGCCCGCGCCATGGCGGCAACCGGTGACTGGGATCTGGTATGTTGCGGACACAGCCACAAGGTCGATATCCAATGGCTGCCTCACGTCAAAGGTGGCAAAGCAGCCCTGGTCAACCCGGGAACCATCGGCGGCGTGGGGAAGTCCAAGGCAACCTGGGTCATGGGAGATCTGGAAAGTATGGACTTTGAAGTCCACCATGTATCCAAATCCATTGAATTCGATCAGGTCGCACACGCATGAGCAAACTCACCCATTTTGACGAACAAGGACAAGCCCATATGGTCGACGTGGGCGCCAAGGACAGCACCCATCGCATCGCCTTGACCAGTGGCTACATAGAGATGCAAGCTGACACCCTGAAACTGATTCTGGAAGGTGGTCACAAAAAGGGAGATGTACTGGGCATTGCCCGCATCGCCGGCATTATGGCAGCCAAGAAGACCCCGGATCTGGTGCCTTTGTGTCATCCCCTGGCACTGACCCGTATAGCCATCGATTTCCATATCGACCAGGACAATAATCGTATCCATTGCCAAGCCCAGGTGGAGACCCAGGGACAAACCGGCGTTGAAATGGAAGCCTTATGTGCCACCCAGGTGGCGCTGCTCACCATTTATGATATGTGCAAAGCCGTAGACAGGGGGATGGTTATAAACGATGTCCGCCTGGAAAAGAAATCTGGCGGCAAATCCGGTGTCTGGGAAAGAGAATAGCTATCCACTCCCCATGCGACCATTCCCTGCTTCTTCAAGCCTACTCCTGAAACAATACCTGCTATTGCTGATTCTGCTGCTGTTGAGCTTGAATCTGTACGCCACTGCTAAAGACAGCAATTTCGAAACACTTCTGGAAACTGTAGGCAGCGCCCCCGACCAAGTATTGCAGCAGGGAAAAATCTTATTGCAACAAGCCAAGGCTGATAACGATAGTCTTTCCCAGCTCCTGGCATTGAATCTTATCGTGACCAGCAATTTTGCATTGGGAGACCACCCCCAGGCAGCAGGGTTTATCGATCAGGGGCTGTCACTGGCAACACAAACCGGAAACAAGGAACTCCAGGTCAACTTTCTTCTTCACAAGGCACAGTTGCTGACCCTGCAAGGACAAGGCATTGCAGCACTGGAAACAATCAACCCTGCCATCAGCCTTGCCAAAGCCCTCAAGGACAACAATCTTCTAGCCAATAGCCTGGTCATTCGAGGACGGGTACTCATGGATCAGGGGCTGGGCTCAGTGGCCCTTGAAGACCTGCTTGCCGCCCTGCCCCTGTATGAGAAATCAGCCA
>CAYXOS010000132.1:0-4607 GCA_964467115.1 uncultured Sedimenticola sp. | reverse complement strand
CCTGGTCGAGCAACTGGCACTTCCAGTTTCAAAAGTGGGTACCTTGCTGGCACTGGCTGACGCCAATATACAAATGGGTCATCTGGATGAGGCAGAGCACTACCGACAACAAGCATCTGCTCTGATCAAAACCCTGGATACACCCTCGCTACGTACCGACGAACTCAAAACCCGGATAGAACTCGAAGCAGCCCGACAAGACTATGAGCAAGCCTACCAATTGCTGAAGGAAAAGGATGGATTGAAAAACAGCCAGTCTGAAAAAGAAAAGCAGAAACAGATTCAGCTACTGCATGTACGCTTCGATTCAGCCCTCAAGGAAAGCGAGAATCAACTGCTGAAACAAACTGCCAAAAACCAGCTCGAACGCATGTACTTCATGATGGGTGCAGCCGCCCTTATCATTCTGATTGTCGTTGCCGCTTATCTGCGCGAGCTCAAACTAAAACGGAAAATGGCATTGCTGGCATTGCGAGATGATCTTACAGGGGTTGCAAACCGACGACATATCACCCAAATACTTCAACAGGAAATTGATCGCGCCAGAAGGTATGAGCATCCCTTGAGTATTGCCATGGTTGACCTGGATCACTTCAAACGCATCAATGACCAATACGGTCATGACAAGGGCGATGAAGTATTGAAACATTTCGCCAACATCAGCCAAGATGCCATTCGCAGTCAGGATCAATTTGGGCGCATCGGTGGGGAGGAATGGCTGTTTGTCTTCCCCCATGCCCAAACAGCAGAAGCAAAACAAATACTGGTTCGCTTGGCACAGCGTTATCGCGATACCCTGCTCCCAGGGCTGAGTGCAGCAGAACCCCTGACTTTCAGCGCGGGCATTACCCAATTGACACCCGACGACCAACACAAGGAAGTCCTTATGCAACGCGCTGACCGAGCACTTTACCGGGCAAAGGACCAAGGTCGCGACAGCATTCTCATCAATCCCTGATTTTTGGAAATCACTATGACACCAGATAGCTACTACCGCCAAGCCACCTTTCTTACCAGCGCAGCCAAATTCAATCAATGCCCTGATGACGAAGGCTATGAAGTGGCATTCGCAGGGCGCTCCAATGCAGGTAAGTCTTCTGCAATCAACACATTGTGCGATCATCGGGGGCTGGCAAAAACCAGTAAAACCCCAGGACGCACCCAGCTGATCAATTTCTTTGAGCTCGATGAACAGCGTCGGTTGGTGGATTTACCTGGCTACGGATATGCCAAGGTTTCAGTCAGTATCAAAAAAGACTGGCAGGGGAATCTTGCCACCTATCTGGAAAAGCGCCAATGCCTGAAAGGCTTGATCCTGATGATGGATTCCCGTCATCCCCTCAAAGACTATGACATCCAAATGCTGGAATGGTCAGCTCACATCAAGTTGCCCGTGCATGTTCTGCTGACCAAAGCTGACAAGCTCAAGAAAAACCCCGCCTCTGCCAGCTATCAAAAAGTCAAATCCACGCTCAAATCCATGCAGGGCGACTTCAGTGTGCAGCTATTTTCTTCATTGAAGAAAACTGGTGTTACTGAAGCCCATCAAAAGCTCAATCAATGGCTGGATCGCCAAATACCTGAGCTTGGATAAACACCAACCCTATTCTGGTAGCGGCTCAACAGGCACTTCAGACAACGCCTTGTCAGGCAACACATAGGAAGAATCGATGAGTTTGTTGCCCGGCTCCAGGATTTCCGGATAGCGAATCCCTGCCAGTATCTGCACCGCAAAAACTTCCTGGACTGAACCCTGAAATTGCAGAAAGCCCAGCACTTGTCCGCTGTCAATATCAACAATCCATACACCACAAATACGTTCATCCTTCTGTTCAGTAATGGGGATACCACTGAACACCGCAGTTTCACGCACTTGAGACAAACCAACAAAAGCAAGATTGGCGTAAAAATCCAGCCCCCGGGTAAAACCAGGCAGAGTGGCAATGGTTTCCACTTTTCCTGTTTCTGGATCAACTTTGCTGAGACTGCCCTTACCCGATTCCAACACCCAGAGTTGATCTTGATAAACGCGGGGTGAATGGGGCATGGAGAGCCCATCACATATCACCTCATTGGTCGTGACATCCATAATGATGCCACCCTTCGCCTTGTTCTCTCGCCAACCTCGCGGTTGATCAGACTGCCCCAGTGCCGTTACATAGCGAGGCTTGCCATCCACCATACACAATCCATTGAGATGGCAGCGATCCTCTGGAAGCAGTTTACTGATGAAAGGTGGTGCCCATCGGGGAACGAAACTATGAGGAAGATCCAGAGTACACAGACAAGAAAACTTGGTATTCACGAACCATAATTCATCACCTGCCCACGCCATCTCATGGACATCGATATCACCTGTAACATGAATGTTCCGATACAAAAAACAGGCATCATGTTTGTCTTTTGGTTCCAGTTTTTTTGCGACATCCGGCATATTTGCCAGCACCTGGATTTCTCGCCCCGTACCCAAGGCAAGGCGATTATTGCCAAATGCCATGCCCATAGGCTTGGGAAATATACGGAAATGGGTATTGATCGCCTGCTGATCTGCACGCACCGCAATCAACTTGCCCGCCTGATAAGTCGATACCAACAGTGAAATGCCCAGTTGTTGAAAAATGGGAACACAACTGGTGGTATGTACACTGCGTAGATCTTCCTCTGTGCTCGCACCTTGTTGCTGGGGCGTTACAGGCGGCAGTTCCGAGCGTGGCATTGGCGGTTGTTGGTGATGTGTACGAACAAATTCAGATGCTCTTTCAGTGGTGCCTTCCACACTGGGCAACACAGATGCCAATACTGACGCATTTTTCTTCCATTTGTTCACATCGGGCGCGGTAAGCGTATGTTGCGACAGGGGCAGACTTGCCTCGATTTCTTCATCCCAGCGGATATCAGCAAACTGACACAAACGTTCGATTTCTGACGGGGTGTTGGCAACAAAATCTTCATATCGAACACTGCAAATACGCTCATCGGGCACCTGCGCCAAATCATCCAGCATGATGCGATGAGTGGATTCCCATTGCGCAGCAGCAATGGCAGCAACATCATCATGAGGCAAATCCCGCCAACCGGGGATCAGCAATAAAGACCAGGGTAGACCATTCCAATCAGGAAGATCCGGGTACATGACAAACTTTCCTGATTGCCAAGCATCGATCATGCTGCTGATATTTTCTCTTGGGTTTCTATACAGATAAATGAACAAAGCATTGGGAAACAGCTTTAACAGCAATGGAATCCGCAACGCATTCTTGGGCGTTTTCTCCAACATACGCACCGAACACTCTCCTATGGAGGTTCCATTTCGATCTCGTAGCTCCTGAAAAAACCGCAGACGCAACTTCTGGATGATTTCCGGCGTAGCAAGATGCTCATCAGCCCGATTTGAGACATAGCCGTTCTCTTCCGGTCTCAATTCATCCACCGATTCCATGATGAAGTGGCTTTCTCCACCCACGGTCAATAAATCAGGTGATTTCGCCAGGGTTTCAAACAGCAAACTGCTACCGGAGCGCGGTGCTGCAACAATGAATATCGGATCTTTGATACTGGGCATGGTTGACTATAAATCGCTCAATTATTGAATAAAGAGAATACAGGGAAGCTAAACGTCAAAACCCTGTGGTACCACCAGGACGCGACCGTAGCAGCTTGAACTGAGTAAAACCCATCTCGATCAGTGGCTCCAACGGAAAATCGATCATCCCCAACATTTCCCGCTTTTTCAAAGGCTGGGAGCATTGAAACACCCCGCCTTCCGGTTTATTCATTTTGGAAATCGAGGGATAACAGATTTTGGACGGACAGGTAAAGGCACAACCGGCATTGGCAAACAGCGTTATACGGTCTTTGCATTCGATAGAATGAAGGAACTCAAGATTGGTGTTCAACTGCATGGGCAACACCACCGAATCATAAATATCGATTGCCCGTTTGATCTTCTCCAGGGTATTGATGTTCTTGATCACGCTGGCATCAAGGCGATACAAAGGATAATCCCGACGTATCCAACCTGCCAAATCATCATGAGTGGTTATCACCGAATTTCCCTGGCGATGATATTTTTCCAGCAGCGGGCGATTGGCATTGTATTCATCAACAGTGGCATGATGATTGGTAAACGGGATGCGCAACCCAATGCCCGCGTTATTCAATTGAAACACATCACGATCGGAAAGTTCCCGCCGCACATATTGACGACCACCATACAGCGTGGAAGGCTCGACAAAGCCAAACAAACTTTCCATCTCCAGCAACGGAAAGTTGCCATAGTTTTGCCGTAAATACCCAAAGACAGGCATTTCAAGAGGTTTACCACGAGCAGAAATGGTGTAGGTACACCGCGCCTGAGTTACTTTCTTCTCAGGCGTGAACGCTAGGGTTCCCAATTGATCGGACATCTTGGAAGACATAGGGTTTCCTAAAACAGAAAAAAGGCAAAATAGCCACGTTATTTACCCGGTACCAACATAGATGGCGCTCAGTCGTGATATCAATCAGTTGAGGATTAATAATAGGGAACCTTTAATAATGTCATTCCGGCGCACGCCGGAATCTATAACCCATTGATTAGAATAGACCCCGGCCTACGCCGGGGTGAC
>CAYXOS010000131.1:0-7766 GCA_964467115.1 uncultured Sedimenticola sp. | reverse complement strand
GGATGTGTCCCACATCGGATTGTGATAATCTCAAAAGACATGATAAATTGAATAAGTCCGCATTATTGCTGCATGAAGCCCGCTTTTGATCACCTGGAACCCGTCATCTACGAACAGCTTAAATCGCTGGCGCGTCGTCATCGTGCGCGGATATTTGCAAAAAAAGGTTTGGGTACGCGCAGCATCGTACATGAGGCCTATCTCAAACTCTCTGGATCAGAAGCAACAGCACTGCCAGATCAGCAACAATTTCTATTGATGGCATCCAGTGCCATGCGTAGTGTGCTCATAGACAATGCACGGCATTGGATACGAGACAAACGCGGTGGCAAGCTGGCAGACATTTCCATGGATCAGGTTGAACTGACGTCAGTGCAAAGAAGTGATGAGCTATTGGAACTCGATAAAGCGTTAATAGAGTTAGGCGAAGACAATCCGCGTTTGGCGAAGGTTGTTACCTGCCGGTTTTTTGGCGGCTTGAGCATTGTTGAAACTGCTCAGGCTTTGGAGGTATCACCAGCGACAGTCAAGCGTGATTGGATTCTGGCGCGTACATTACTTTATCAGGTGTTGAGCAGCGGTGACGAAGAAACCCAATGAAGCTATCAGTCGTTTGTTTCTTTCGATTTTGGAAAAACCGGAAGACGAACGAAAGGTATTGTTGGATGAAATTGGTGCACGTCACCCAGAGCAAGCTGAAGCAATAAAAAAATTACTCAAAGCGGCAGATGGTGCCAGCCGTTTCTTCGATGACTTCGAAAATGAGTTACAGGAAACACAACTCAATGAGCTTGAAAATTACGGCTCCAGAGGGGTATTGCTGGGCAATTACGAACTCCTGCATCTGATTGCTCAAGGGGGAATGGGAGCCGTTTTTCTGGCACGCCGTGCCGATGGGCAATTCGAGCGTACCGTGGTCATCAAAATGTTGCCCATGGATTTGCAGGATGAAGAACTGCAAACGCGTTTCAAGTCAGAACGCAAGTTGCTCGCGGATCTACAACATCCAAATATTGCACAGCTGTTCGATGCTGGCATCACTGATGACGGCAGGGCATATTTCGTCATGGAGTATGTGCCAGGTCGTTCAATTACCGACCACTGTCAACACAAAAGGCTGAGCATTTCCCAACGCCTGTTATTGTTTCAGGAGCTGCTGGCGGCGGTACAGTTTGCTCATCAAAATCTGGTCGTGCACCAGGATATAAAGCCTTCCAATGTCATGGTGAATGATCGTGGTCAGGTCAAACTACTTGATTTTGGAATTGCCAGTACTCTGTCAGAAGTGGATTGTGCAACCCTGGAATCTGTTCACGACTACTCTCGTACTTATGCAGCGCCGGAGCAATTGCAGGGCAAGGCGATTACTACGGCTACGGATACCCATCAACTGGGGCAGTTGTTGTTTGAGCTGCTGACGGGAGTAGCGCCGAGTAGCATGGGGTTGGCGTTTGCCGACAAAGATCAGCGGGTGCTTGTGCAGTGGTGGGATGCTGCGTTCAAGCAGGATGCAAACGCCCTCAACAAATGGGCGCAAAGTTGTGGAGAGAGCACATCAAGCCTGCGTAAATGTTTTCAGGGAGACCTGGATGCAATCGTCAGCCATGCTTTGCAGACGAATTCGACATGCCGATATGCAAACGTGTCACTCATGGCAAGAGATGTGCAGGCGATGATGTCCAACTATGCCGTGAGCGTGAGAAAGCCCACGGCAGTTTATCGTACCGGACGCTTGATACGCAGAAACCGACTGGCGGCAGCAGGCGTGATATTGTTGTTGCTGGTGTTGAGCGTATTTTCCATCATCACCTACTGGCAGGAGAAACGTACCGCCCAGGAACGGGACAGGGCAGTCAAGGTGATGGATCTGATGGTGGATATTTTTGATACCACCAGCCCTGCCAATTCGCCAGGCGAAGACCTGAGTGCCTCGGAAATTCTGGAGCGTGGTGCTGAAAAACTACCACAGAAGCTCGCTGGTGAGCCGGATATCCAGGCAGATCTACTCGAAGTGATCGGACGTGCGCAACAAAACCTGGGCAAATACCAGCAGGCGCAGAAGGTGTTTGAATCTGCATTGAGCATCAGCCACAAGTCGTTGCTACGCTCGCCAGCCAAGCAAGCGGCGCTATTGTTATTGATGGCTGAGAATGAACGATTGCTGAATCACCTGCCTCTGGCGGAAGAGAAAGTACGTCAGGCAATGGCATTGTTGGCTGAAGACAAGGGCAGGCAATCGCCTCAGTATGCACAAGCCATGGGCAAGCTGGGGCGCATAAAGGTGTTACAGGGCAAGCTAGATGAAGCACGAACCTTGCTTCAGCAAACCCTGGAACTGAATTTGCAGCAGTATGGAAAACTCAATCTCGCCTACGCCCAGGCATTGAATGATCTGGCATCGGTCAGTTTTGCGGAAGGAGATTTTGTTCAGGCTGAAACATTGCTACAAGAGTCTCTGGGTATTCGTGAACAACTGCTGCAAGATCCGGAAAAAAGCAGCCTTGATATCGACTATGCCACCAACATCAATAATCTTGGTTTGGCGTTGTTTCGTCAGGGAAAGCTGGATGCGGCAGAGCCCTTGTTCCGAAAAGCAATCATATTGCGACAAAAGATCTATCGGCATCCTCACCCTGAGCAGGCTCAGTCATTGACCAACCTCGGTCTGCTGTTGAATGCCCGGGGGCAGGTGCAGCAGGCGTTGCCGGTTCTGCATGAAGCGCTGGATATTCGATTGAAAGCCTTTGGTGTCGATCACATGCGGGTGGCAGAGGCGCAAAACAATCTGGTATGTTGTATCTTTCCAGCGGACGCTTCGAAGATGCCCTGCTTATGTATCGTTCTGCTGCAGACATTGTGGAGAAATCTCTGGGCAAAGAGCATAGCTCTATGGCGATTGTACTGACCAATATGGCGCAGTCCAACCTGGAACTGGGCAAGCCTGATCTGGCTTTGGAGCAGTACAAAAAATCATTGGAAATACGCAATAAGGTATTGCCGGCAGATCATTTGTTTCTTTCTTACAGTCAGATTGGCGTGGGCAGGGCATTGACTGCAATGGGAAAGCCAAAACAAGCTTTGATATATCTAAACCAGGGGCTGGCGTTGCGCGAAAAGAAATTGCCTGCCGATCATTGGTTGATTGGAGAGGCGCAGTTTGCCAAGGCTGAGGCATTGGAGGGGCTGGGTAAAAAAGAAGCGGCACAAAAACTGGCACATGCGGCGTTGCGCATTCTTCAGGCCAAAAAAGGGGAAGCACATTATCTTACACAGCGTGTATCCAGCTTTATAGAGAATCACTGATACCCTCCATCATGTTTCAGTATTGCTTGGCGGGGGTGGTGGGTGATTCCAGAACCATTCCATGACGCACCATCCACCAGGACAATCCTTGCAGTAAATGATGATAGTGCTTCATACGCTTCAATTCATCTTTCCCCGTATTCGCCGGTTCCCATTGCTGGCGCTGAATAAAATACAAGGTATCAGCAGTCATGGCGCTGGCAGAATTGGCGGTGATTGTGTTCCGGCTTTTGGGTGGCTGCAATAAATCCCGCCCCAGGCTGCTGTATTTGTGTCCTTCAGGCGCGCTGAGTTCCACCAGGGTGGTGAGCATGTCCAGGTGAGTGCCTACTTGATGTTCTGGCAGTGTTTTGTTTTTCAGTATGTTGGGGCCGAATAAAACCAGGGGTACAGAGCGTCTTTCAAAAAGTGACGCTTGGTCGGAAATATGGTTGCCTCCATAGTGATCGCCGGTAATGGCAAACAAGGCATTGGGAAAGCGTTTGTGCATTTTCAACACGAAAGACTCGAGCAATCTGTCTGCATACCAGAAGTGCCCAAGCTCCTGGCGGTATTGTTCAGGATCGAATTTATCAGGCAGATGTTGTAAAAAATGCTCAGGAATCTTCTTTAAAGGAAATCCCTTGTCATCAACATCCAGATCAAAGGGAGGGTGATTGGTGGTTGTCATGATGAGCGAAACCGAATGTGGACTGTTACTGCTGACCTTGTCTTCGATAAAATTGAACAAGGTTTCGTCGTCAACCCCCCATTCATTGCTGTGCTGCCCCCTGGGAAAGTGTCCTGCGCCGTAGATATGATCAAAACCCTGGTTGATGGCAAAACGTTCCAGCTTTTGCCAGGACAGATAGCCGCCATAAAACAAATTGCTTTCATAGCCAAGATCTTCAAACAAGGTGGTCAATGACGTAGGCAAGGGATGATTGGTGCCGGCTTCATAGTTGAGCAGCAAGCCCGCATTGCTTAAACCCGTGAATATGGCGCTGAGGGAACGCATGGTGGAAACCGAGGCAGGGAGGAATCGCTTGACCCATATTCCACGACTGGCAATGCGCTTCAACCCATCGGCCAGCCCCAGTTCTGCATAGGCAGGCAGCATGGGCCAGCTGTGGTAGCTTTCCATGACGATGATAAAAATATGAGAAGGATTGCCATTGATGTTTCCCTTGGCAACGTGCTCGATATAGCCGCTCAGATCAGGAAAATCACGATCTGTGCCGGTGTATTCTTTGACCGCTTTTCGGATGTCGCCATCAGGTAAAAAATTATTCAGCCCTTTGGATGAATTCATTTCCTGATATACCCCCAGCGCATAATAAAGAGCCATCTCAGGGTTTACGGTGGACAGGTTGAGAAAATAGTCGTCTGTCACCGCCGCATCCTTCCACTGGGCGGGGCGTCCTATCAAACTGCCACGGGCGCTAATGACCAACAACAACAGCAACAGGGTGGCGGCAACGCCTTTTTTCCAGCCTTTGACTTGTTCCAGGAAGGGTAAAATCGGACGCTTCAGCCAGTGATAAAGCACCCAGCCCAACATGCCCGTCAACAGGGTGATCCCCACTAACTTGGGTATCAGATTGTATTCCTTGACCAGGGTTATCAGAATGGCACCGGTGTCGTCGAATATAAAATCGAACAGCTGCTGATTGAAGGTGTCATGAAACTTCTGGTAGTAGCCGACCAGCACCACTTGCAGATACACAAGCAGAAAAATCCCGATAATGCCCCAGACCGTCCGCAAACCCGCTAACCAGGTTCGTTTCAGTTTGAATAAAGCGCTACCCGTGTTCAGCAATACCAGAGGAACAACCCAGATGGCGGCAAACTTGAAGTCGAAGCGCAATCCCGTGAGCATAGACTGCAAAATATCTTGGGTGCTGCTGGATGCCAGCAGCTTTTCCGAATAATAGGCGATAAACAAGCCACGGCCGATCATGGCGAGCACACCCAGGAACAGCATCAACTGCAGATCCTGCATGAAAGCGCCCAGAAAACTGGATGGTTTTTTTGAAGAGGTTCTCACTGAAGATCGCCTTGTGATCACAATATGCTGAGGAGGGTATTTGAAAACCGGTGTATGAGCAAATGTATCAGAGACATCTCGGTCAATTCATGGTTGGCAAATACCCTCATCAGGACAGTGATATTGATCCAGTGAACGAATATAACCTCTCCAGGGCTTCAACCCGGACTCATGGACCACATCCCATTGGGGTGGCAATGACCACACTAAAAATAGCCAAAGGCTCGACAGTAAACCCCGGTGCAATGGTTACAACAGGTGCAACAAGGCTGATATTGGCACCATCGACAATGGTTGTTCCTTCCACGACGATTTCCTGACAAGCACTGTACTCGGCTGTTCCATCCAGTGTTGGAACATTCACCAAACGGCTGTCTGGAAATGTTACCTCAAGAAGGGAAGAATCTGTATCCATACTGGAAAGCGCATCTGTCAACGTCAAGGTTGCTGTATAAAGGTTGTCTGAATAACCGATGAATGTGGGGTTTGAGGCGGATGCTGAACTCAAGCTGTAGTCAATTCCGAGGGTTCCCGGTGAGATAGACCAAGCATATGTAAACGGAGGTGTACCACTGACTGCGCTGGGTGTTCCACCCAATACAACGGCTTCCGTTTCCGGTGATACAAGATGGTCTACACCTGCATTTGCAACCGCATTTTCCACCCCAGTGCCTGATACACTGATGTCGTAGTTGCTTTCATCCGCATCATTATTAGTCAAATCAAGGTCGAAGCTAAACGCAGCTGTTGCAGAATTTGTGTATTTTACGGTAAATGCTGCGGATGATCCCGGGGCGATCCCCACCAGGTTGGTAGGAGAAACCGAGTCAACACTGACATTGTTCGCATTTATCGCAGCGATATTGGTGACGTTCAAAGCGGCGTTGCCAGTGTTGTGTACGGTGTAGTTTAGGGTGACCTGATTGCCAATAGTATGATTTCCTTGATTGTCAGTAGAACCGTCGGGTATTGATGTTCCGTTTGGGCGTTGTACATCAATCTCCGGCAAGTTCTGAACAAAATAGCTTGGGGAGTTGCTTCCTGTGGGCGTGGTGTTGGTCAATGGATTTCCGACAATATCGGTAATGTTTTGTGTTGCAGAAAAGCTCAAGACAACCGAGCCGTTTAATTCTGCCAAGTCTCCCCCAGCCAGGGTCACATCATACCAAAGTGAATTCACCGCGTTCACTGATAGTGTAGCCGTCGTCCCTGAACGTGAGAAATCAGTCGCGTCCACATTGCTGACTGCTTCGTCAAAGCTCACTCGCCAAGTCAATGTATCTGCGCTTGTGAAGTAGGTGCTGGGATTGAAACGGACGATACTGCTAACACGGGGAGAGGTCGTGTCAGGCAGACCAAATGCGCCTCCTGTCAAACTGGCGCCTGTCGCCCAATAGACTGAACCAGTGCGGTGAATAGTCCCGGTGTAGGTAATATCAGCGCTGCCATTATTCGATACCATTCTCAAATCACAAGAGGCACCATCAGCAAGTTCTATACTAACCAGTTTTGTACCAACACCTGTAACATTACCACCCACGCAGGTCGCTGTAGAAATAGTGGATCGGGATGTGCCTCCACTAGGAAGAAATATTGCCTTGGCTGGATTGCTTGCTCCATCGATCGGGGCAGCATCAGGGAAAAGCAATGCAAAGCGCCAGGAAATATCGAAACTATTTGTTGCCATGTTGTTATAGGAATTGGAGTTTTGGAATTGGTTGGCATAGCAAATAGCATCAGAAGTGGCAACGTGTCCCCACATGTAATCAGCACTTGAATTACCGGTTTCTGGCGTATTCCCACAATTGACAGCATAACTGTTGGCGGTTAATACCAGTAGGATTGCCGCAAAAATCCATTTGCCATATATGCTTGCCAATTGGCATGTGTAGTGACCGAATCTATGGTTTTGGGGTGATGTTTTGCAATATCTGTTAAATGTTTTCATCGGTATTCTCCTGAATTCGTTCAAAGAAGAACCATGTAACACTCAAGGCACGCTAGGTATAGGGCGAGGTTTCTCGCATCACCCAGATCTTGTTTGTAGGGGGGAAAGAAGCCCATGTATTTGTGAGATCTATGTGACTTTTTGTTCTTCCAATACAACTAAACGAGATATCGAAGAAAAACGGCTCATGGATACTTGAAATTGCCCGGGTGTTGTAAATAAGGTGTCGTGGTCTTATGTAGCTGTGTCTCATAAGAAGCCGATAAAATTAGTAGGCGGATACAGCAGGTAAGGGGTTGAGGCAAATAAATCGAGAATCATGTAATACAACGGTCTGTAGTGATGTGATCCTATCCCCTGGAAGAATTGACCTTCATGCCTTGTCCATGCGCCGATAGCCAATGGCCTCACTGATATGGGACAACTGGATATCGGCAATGCCTTCCATGTCAGCAATAGTTCGTGCTACGCGCAAAATACGGTGGTAGG
>CAYXOS010000130.1:0-7767 GCA_964467115.1 uncultured Sedimenticola sp. | reverse complement strand
GGCAACAATCCAACCGATGCCTTCTAAATCCGTATATGGCGGAGAGCGAGGGATTCGAACCCTCGATACGCGTTAACGTATACACCCTTAGCAGGGGTGCGCCTTCAGCCACTCGGCCAGCTCTCCATTACTGTACTGTTGCAGAATTAAACGGGTCTGCGAACCGCCACCAGGTTTCTTTACTATTCCTGTGGAATGCCTGAAAACCAACAATGGAATTTCAAGGGCGGCTAATTCTAGCTACCCTTGAAGTTTTTTTCCAGTGTTTATTGCTCTTCTTCGGGAATGGAATCTGATTCCACTGATGCGGCGCCAGACTCTTCTGCCTGTTCTGCCTTAATACGCTCGTAAATTTCTTCCCGATGGACTGAAATATCACGAGGCGCGTTAACACCAATACGAACCTGGTTGCCTTTTACACCCAGTACCGTAACGGTCACATCATCGCCAATCATCAGAGTTTCGCCAACCCTGCGAGTCAGTATCAACATTTTTCCTTATTCTCCTAATATCCTGTGTTCTCACTATATTCCAATCCTGGACGCGAGAACAATAATGAACAAACCAAGCCTGCCGTATATTCAAGTAATATAACGAACGTATGAATTTTATCAGTAGATAGTTAAGATAAGAACCCCGAATATCAATTAAGTTTCAATCTTATCCAGATCAAAAGCATCATGCAGGGTTCTAACGCCCAATTCCAGATACTTCTCGTCCACAATAACAGATACCTTGATTTCAGAGGTAGATATCATTTGGATATTGATTTGCTCTTTAGACAGCGCTTTGAACATATTACTGGCAATCGCCGCATGTGAGCGCATACCCACGCCAACTAAAGCTATTTTTACGATTTTATCATCAGATTCCACTTCCCTGGCACTCAAGTCTTGCGCTATTTTTTGCAGAATTTCGTGAGCTTGGGGTAAATCATTACGATGAACCGTAAAGGTGAAGTCGGTTGTATCGTCCTTTCCGATATTTTGCACAATCATATCAACTTCAATATTGGCTTCACCAACTGGCCCCAATATCTGATAGGCCACCCCAGGATGGTCAGGAACGCCCCTGATGGTCAATTTGGCTTCATCACGACTGAATGCAATACCTGCAATTTTCGCCTTTTCCACGTCTTTTTCCTCCAGGGTAATGAGGGTACCCTCACCTTCTTCAAAACTGGACAATACACGCAGGGGAACGTTGTATTTCCCTGCAAATTCAACCGAACGAATTTGTAATACCTTGGAGCCGGAGCTTGCCAGCTCCAACATTTCTTCAAAGGTAATGCGATCGAGTTTACGCGCCTTGGGTTCAACCCGAGGATCGGTAGTGTAAACCCCATCCACGTCGGTGAATATCTGGCATTCATTTGCATTCAGCGCGGCAGCCATGGCAACCGCAGTGGTATCAGAGCCGCCCCTGCCAAGGGTGGTGATGTTGCCTTCCTGATCAATTCCCTGGAACCCTGCCACCACCACAACTCGTCCTGCATTTAAATCAGCCCGAACCCGCTGACCATCGATATCGACGATACGCGCCTTGCTATGGGCATCATCAGTACGAATACAAACTTGCCCACCGGTATAGGATCGCGCATCCAAGCCCAGTTCGTGCAATGCCATGGAAAGCAGGGAAATGGTGACCTGTTCTCCCGTGGACAGCAAAACATCCATTTCCCGCGCACTGGGTCTGCTACTTAGCCCTTGCGCCAGGCCAATCAGTCTGTTGGTCTCTCCTGACATGGCAGAAACCACCACCACCACCTGATCACCATTGTCGTGATATTTTTTTACCTTTTGTGCAACAGCCTGGATTCTTTCGGTGCTGCCGACTGAAGTGCCGCCGTATTTTTGAACGATTAAAGCCATAATATTTATCCGATGCTACTTTGGAAAACCCAATCCGGTGTTGGAACTCCTGTCATATTACTCAGCACTTGCTACAAGCGTTCCTTCACCCAGTTTTCTACCGAGGTCAACGCCTGGGGAAGCGCTTCAGGGTTGCTGCCACCGGCTTGTGCCATGTCAGGACGCCCACCACCTTTACCGCCAACCTGCTCCGCCACCATCTTCACCAAATCACCTGCTTTGACCTTGTCTGTTCTGTCCTTGGTCACACCGGCAACCAGACTGACTTTATTTCCTTGCACTGCAGACAGCACGATCACTGCCGACCCCAGCTTGTTTTTGAGTTGATCCAATGTATCACGCAAGGTTTTAACATCAGCCCCTTCCAGGTTCGCTGCCAAAACCTTGGTATCAGCGATATCCAGCGCCTTTGCTGCCAGATCAGAGCCTGCTGCCGAGGCAAGCTTGGCTTTGAGACGGTTGATTTCCTTTTCCTGCTGCCGGGATTTTTCAACCAGGGTATGGACTTTTTCTTCCATATCCTCCTGACCTGATTTGACCAATGAAGCAATATGCCGCAAACGAGCTTCTGCCTGCTCAACCCACTGCAATGCTTTCGCCCCGGTGACTGCCTCGATACGTCGTACCCCAGAGGCAATACCGCTCTCGCTGACGATTTTAAACAGACCAATATCACCCACTGCTTTCACGTGGGTTCCGCCACAAAGTTCGGTCGAGAACCCCCCCATACGCAGCACTCTTACCTGGTCATCATATTTTTCACCAAACAGCGCCATGGCACCAGCCTGTTTAGCATCTTCCAGCGCCATGATGCGGGTTTCAACCACATAGTTGTTGCGAATCTGATCATTCACCAGTTGTTCCACAGCAGTCAGTTGCTCCTGCGTCATGGGTTCAAAATGAGAAAAATCGAAACGCAGTTTATCGGCATCCACCAATGAGCCCTTTTGCTGGACGTGCTCTCCCAGCACCCGATGCAAAGCGGCATGCAGCAAATGGGTTGCGGAATGGTTCAAGGCAATACGGGAACGGTTCTGTTCATCCACTTCAGCCAACACCACATCACCTACATTCAGGCTTCCTGATTTAACCTTGCCAATGTGCCCAAAAACCGAACCACCTTGTTTGCGTGTATCCTGCACTTGGAAATGAGATCCTGCTTCCATCCCTTTCAGACTGCCGCAATCACCCACCTGACCACCAGATTCAGCATAAAATGGGGTTTTGTCCAATACCACCATTCCTTCTTCATCTGTCATCAGGGTATCGACAGATTCACCATCACGAAACAAGCCAATGATGGTGGCTTGTTCTGCCAAACGCTCGTACCCTGTAAAATCTGTCGTGCCATCCAGAGCAACTTGCGCTTGTTGTTCAACACCAAATTGGCTGGCGGCTCTTGCCCGCGCCCGTTGCCCTTCCATCTCGGAATCAAAGCCTGCTTCATCAATCTGCAGATTTCGTTCACGGGCAATATCGGCGGTAAGATCCGCTGGAAAACCGTAGGTATCATAGAGTTTGAAAACCAATTCTCCGGGAATCGTATCCCCGGACATACCATCGATGGCATCTTCAAGAATTTTCATGCCCTGCTCGATTGTTTCAGCAAAGCGTTCTTCTTCCACTTTTAGAACACGCATAACGGTTTCGCGTGCTTTGACCAATTCAGGATAGGCTGCGCCCATTTGATCGATCAGCGCATCCACCAACAAGTAGAAAAACGGCTGTTTCTTGCCCAACTGATAACCATGTCGGATTGCGCGGCGGATGATACGGCGCAATACATAGCCACGACCTTCATTGGATGGGGTAACGCCATCGACAATCAGGAACGCACAAGAACGAATATGATCAGCGATAACGCGCAACGATTTGTTTTCCAGATCAGCGGTGCCGGTGACTTCTGCAGCTGCCCGTATCAATGCCTGAAACAAATCGATTTCATAGTTGGAATGCACGCTCTGCATCACTGCCGCAAGACGTTCCAGACCCATGCCGGTATCGACTGAAGGTTTGGGCAGGTCGGTCATATTGCCTTCTGCATCGCGATTGTACTGCATGAACACCAGGTTCCAGATCTCGATATAACGATCACCATCTTCTTCCGGGGTGCCAGGAGGCCCCCCTGCTACCTCTTCCCCATGATCGTAGAATATTTCTGTGCAGGGACCACATGGACCGGTATCACCCATGCTCCAGAAATTATCACTTTCGTTGGGTTTTCCACCCGGTTTGTCCCCGATGCGGGTGAAACGACGCTCATCCACACCAATCTCTTTGAGCCAGATATCTGCCGCTTCATCATCCTGTTCATACACCGTGACCCACAGCTTCTCCTGGGGCAAACCAAGGGTTTTGGTCAGGAACTCCCAGGCAAACTGAATCGCTTCCCGCTTGAAGTAGTCACCAAAGCTGAAATTCCCCAACATCTCGAAAAATGTATGGTGACGGGCGGTATAGCCCACGTTTTCCAGGTCATTGTGCTTGCCACCGGCTCTTACACAGCGCTGAGACGAAGTGGCTCGGGTATAGGCGCGCTTTTCCTTACCCAGAAACAGCTCCTTGAATTGCACCATACCAGCATTGGTGAACAGCAGAGTCGGGTCATTGGCGGGCACCAGGGAACTCGATTCCACAATCGTGTGTTCCTTGCCTGCAAAATAATCCAAAAATGCCTGTCGAATGTCTGCGCTTGTTTTCATCTGCTTCCAATTGGGGTATTACAAGGCGGTAAATGTTATGCAGTCAGGGCGCAATTGTCACCCATAATTTGCAATAGAAATGCTGAATATCAAATAAAAACGTAGATTTTGAGTAAAAAACAGCAAGAAACAGGAAACTTAGGGAAGCGCTGATCTATTCTGTATGATGAAGATAGTGCCTGAAATGTTCGCAAACAAGGCGGAGTTCGCGGTCTATAGTAGGAGCGTGCAGTATCCAAGGCGTTTCAATTGAACAAGTAGTCACTGATTTGCCAGGAAGAAAAACCCCGAGACGAAAGAAAGCGTCCCCTTTTGGCTGCTTCTTTTTTATCCGCAGGCGGATGTGCCCCAAATTTTTTTTCTGCAACCGCCAACATATGTTGCTGCCACTCGCTGTCCTCGGAATCCAGATAGATATTGATCAATTGATCATCAACACCTCTTTCTGCCAATTCCGCACGAATACGCAAGGGGCCATAGCCTTTGTTACGGCGTGAATAAACATACTGCTCGGCAAAACGTGCGTCACTTTGCAGATCTTGTTGGGAAAACTCCTGCAATACCTGCTCAACAAATTCCTTGTCGAAGCGACGCATTAATTTTCGCGCCAACTCCAAGCGGCTGTGCTCCCGCAAGGAAAGCAGGTGTACAGCCGCATGTCTTACCGCTTTCAATTCATCTGGGTTCAGCTTTTATTCTCCGTTTTAGCCGCTTTCTCCCCTTCAGCGGGGGTTTCATCAGTTGCTAGTTCAGGAAAAACTTCAGCTCGGATACGGCTTTCGATGTCGGCAGCCATTTCCGTGTTTTCCTTGAGAAACTTGCGGACATTGTCTTTTCCCTGCCCAATACGATCCCCGTTATAGGAATACCAGGCACCCGATTTTTCGACAAAACCGTGTTTTACCCCCAAATCAATAATCTCGCCTTCTCGAGAAATACCTTCTCCGTACAAGATCTGAAATTCAACTTGCTTGAAAGGCGGTGCAACTTTGTTTTTGACCACTTTCACTCGGGTTTCATTGCCCACGACTTCATCCCCACGTTTGATAGCACCGATACGACGAATATCCATGCGTACAGAAGAATAAAACTTGAGTGCGTTACCACCAGTTGTGGTTTCCGGGCTGCCAAACATGACACCAATTTTCATGCGGATCTGGTTGATAAAGATAACAATACAATTCGAGCGTTTGATATTGGCGGTGAGCTTGCGCAATGCCTGGGACATGAGTCGCGCCTGCAGCCCAACATGAGAATCCCCCATATCGCCTTCGATCTCTGCTTTCGGCGTCAAAGCGGCTACGGAGTCCACTACCACCACATCCACAGCACCTGAGCGCACCAGCATGTCGGTAATTTCCAGTGCTTGTTCTCCGGTATCTGGCTGTGAAACCAGCAATTCATCCATATTGACCCCCAGTTTCTCTGCATATTGAGGATCCAGCGCGTGCTCTGCATCCACAAAGGCACAGGTACCGCCAGTTTTTTGTGCTTCGGCGACAATATGCAGGGTCAAGGTGGTTTTACCTGAAGATTCCGGACCATAGATTTCCACCACACGTCCTTTGGGTACACCGCCAATGCCCAAAGCAATATCCAACCCCAATGATCCTGTTGAAATAGCCTCGACATTGCCAATAGTGGTTCCATCCCCCATACGCATCACCGACCCCTTGCCAAATTGTTTCTCGATCTGACCCAAGGCTGCCGCTAATGCTTTTTTCCGATTCTCATCCATTTCTCTATACCTGTATTGAAGTCACAATATGCAAATTGCTCTGGTTTGCATTTGTTACTGAGTGTAGTTTGTTCTCTGTTTGTTTTCCAGTGTTTTTTTATATTATTTGCCGTTTTCCGGATCATTTCAGCATCCAGCTGTTAATCACCCTGTACCAGGGCGGTGATGTATCTGGTCTGGATTCCAGCAGAAAAAAATGATCAACATGCCAGGAAATCGCTTCAGGGAGCGGCATTCTCGGTATGGCTCTGGTCTTACGCGCCAAAGTAATATGGGGGCAATAAGCCCGTTTTTCAGGCGCCAAGCCACAGCTTCGCAGTTTGTCACCCAGCATCTTTACCAACTCGGTTAGTTCCTGGGGGAAGGATTCAGGCTCTGCCACCACAACCCTGGGGCTGCGCCAATAGTCCAGATGGGTAATCTCCAGATGGAAAGCTGCACTAGCAATCTTATCTGCCACTTTTGTAACACATACTTGCTGATCAGAAGGTATCGCACCGAGAAACTGCAAAGTGACATGCAAATCCTGGGGATGTACCCGGTTCCCGTCACTATGGGGCAAATGGCGCTGGATATCTGCCAACTGCTGGCAGATCTTCTCATCCGGCATTAACGCAAAAAACAGACGCTTATGCTTACTCAAGCATTTTCTCCATTCCCGACAGCGCATGCACAACGGTTTGGCACCTCACCTGGTTTCGGTTTCCCGGAAACCAGCATCGTTCCGCCACCACAATTTCCGCCATTGCCCAGGCAATCCACACCGTGCCCACGGGTTTATTGGGCACCCCGCCACCTGGTCCCGCTACACCGCTCACTGCCACGGCTACATCTGCCTGACTATGCTGCAGGGCACCAGCAACCATTTGCCGCACCACCTGTTCACTCACCGCACCAAACAAATCCAGGCTATCCTGCCGCACCCCCAGCATATCCATTTTGGACGAATTACTGTAGGTGACAAAACCCCGTTCAAACCAACGACTCGACCCTGGAACATCCGTCATAAGCTTGGCAATCCAGCCGCCTGTGCAAGATTCTGCTGCCGTCATCATCAGGCCTTTTTCCTGCAACTTATTACCCAGCGCCACTGCCAACTGTTCCAAATCAGCTTCTTGCATTAGAATTCCCCTATTATCCAATCAACCCACTTTCAGCCATTATGAATGACCAAGGCATTTTACTCGAGCGTAACCCCTCCCCCATGAAACTGGAAGTGATGGGCGTAGAAAACTGGGGCATCTGGAAAAAAGAAAAATCGACTTTTCCATGGACCTATCATCAACAGGAAACCTGCTACATCACCCGTGGACGTTTTATCGTCACCCCCGAAAACGGAGAGCCAATGGAGTTCAAGCGCGGTGACTTGATTACTTTCCCCGCAGGCATGAAATGCACTTGGGAAGTTCTGGAGAATGTCGAGAAGTACTATGATTTTCAGTGAGCAGTCGTCATT
>CAYXOS010000129.1:0-7881 GCA_964467115.1 uncultured Sedimenticola sp. | reverse complement strand
AGGGTAACCGCCAGATAAACGCTTGTCCACTTAGAATAGTAAGTCCTAGATAAGTTCCGTTGATTCTGTGTGGTTGGGGAAGGGCTGTTCTGTTCAAGAGTTTGTATCTTAGCATCTGAGATTTCTAACAGGCTGTTGAAAAACAGCGTTTTCCACTTCCGTGATTGAAAAAGTCCATGGAAGGACTTCTTCAAAATCCTGCTAATAACTTTCCTTGGTTTTTCATCCTCAGCTCATCAGTGGTATAATTAGCAAATCATGAATTACTGTTGGGTGTTCAAGGGTATTTCCGGCTAGTCTCTGCGAGACAGGGATCTCTTCCGGAGCTTACTTGAAAATACCTGGCTCGGACTTGAGGAAACGATTGTGGCTAAGAAATTCCATTCTTCTGTTTTATCTGTGTTGATGGCGGTTGCCATGGGAACCGTTGTTGCTGGAGAAGATGATGTGACGGCACGTATCAAACCTGTAGGACAGGTTAATATCGCTGGCGCCGCGTCTGCTCCTGCAACCCCTGCAGCGGCACCCGCTGCAACACCCGTAGCGGCAGCTGCACCAGCAGCAGCTCCCGCTGCTGCAAGTGACCCTGGCGCTGCGTTGTACCAGTCCAAGAGTTGTTTTACCTGTCACGGTGCTGATGGAAAAACCACCATCATGGATACCTACCCAAAAATTGCCGGGCAAAGTGCCGAATATCTTTTGGCGCAGATGAAAGATATAAAAAGCGGTACCCGTTCTAATGGACAAACCGCCATTATGAAAGGAATTGTAGCGGGCGTTTCTGATGAAGACATGAAAACCATTGCTGAGTGGCTGTCGAAGCAATAACATCCTGATAATTCTTAATCTTCCAGCATCGCTTTGAGATTGGCCAGATGGGATTTTCCTCTGGCCTTTTTCTCTTCCGGGGATTGATGGTTATCCTTTCCTTCCCATAACAGATCATCCTCGGGAAGTTCTTGCAAAAAACGGCTGGCTTCACAATCCACTACTTCGCCACCCTTGCGACGCTTGCGGGCAAAGCTGATATGCAAGATACGTCGGGCACGAGTAATGCCAACGTAGGCGAGACGTCTTTCCTCTTCAATGTTGTCTTCCTCGATGCTGACGCGGTGGGGAAGCAGTTCCTCTTCCATGCCGACAAGAAAGACATAAGGAAATTCCAGCCCCTTGGCGGCATGCAAGGTCATAAGGCTGACCCGGTCATCGGCACTGTCCTCGTCCTGACGATCCAGAATATCCATAAGTGCCAGATGACTGATCATTTCAGCCAGGGATTTGTCCTGCATTTCATCGTCGTGCAGTCGTTGCAACCATTCCAGCAGCTCTTCGACATTTTCACTGCGGCGTTGTGCTGCCTTTTCGTTGGGGGAGGTTTGGAATAGCCAAGCTTCATAGTCCATGTCGCCCAGCAATTCCCTGACAGTTTTCACCGGATGATCTTCGTGGGCGAGGCGGGACAGGTGTTTGATCCATTGGCTGAATTGCCTCAGCCGGGTGATGGCGTTGGGCTTGAGTTTTTCTGTCAGCCCCATCTCGTCGATGGCATCGAACAAAGGGATGTTTCTATTGCTGGCATAGCTGCTGAGTTGTTCCAGGGTGCCGGGACCAATTTGACGTCTGGGGGTGTTTACCACCCGCAGGAAGGCGGCGTCATCCTGAGGATTGCTGAGGAGGCGCAGGTACGCCATGATGTCCTTGATCTCAGTACGAGAAAAGAAGGAGCTGCCGCCGCTGATGAAGTAGGGAACATTGTGTAAACGTAGCAGTTTTTCAAAGATGCGTGATTGATGGTTGCCGCGGTAGAGAATGGCGTAGTCGCCATAATCGCGTTTGTGCATGACTTTCTGATGAATGATTTCTGAAACCACGCGTTCCGCTTCATTTTCTTCGTCGCGACACTGAAAGATACGGATCTCGTCGCCAGGGCCAAGTTCACTCCACAGGCGTTTTTCAAAGACATGAGGATTGTTGGCAATCAACTGGTTGGCAGCTTTGAGGATGCGTCCAGTGGAACGATAGTTCTGCTCAAGTTTAACCACTTTCAGTTGGGGAAAATCATCCTTTAGTTTTGCCAGGTTCTCGGGGCGAGCGCCGCGCCAGGCATAGATGGATTGATCATCGTCCCCAACCACGGTCAATGCCCCGCGAACGCCCACCAGCAGGCGCACCAACTCATACTGAGCGCTGTTGGTATCCTGGTATTCGTCAACCAACAGATAGTGGATTCTGTGTTGCCAGCGTTCAAGTATTTCCGGATTGTCTCGCAACAGTTGTACAGGGCGCTGAATCAAATCATCGAAATCCACCGCATTGTAGGCACCGAGGGTGCGTTGATAAGCGGCATAAATCTGTGCCTGTTTCAATTCCAGGGCATCATTTGCTGTAGAAATTGCGGTTTCCGGGGACAGCAGGTCATTTTTCCACTGGGAAATCTGCCAGCGTGCCTGTTTGATCAGCTCCGCTTCCGGCTCATCCTTGAGGAGGATTTCCCGAATAAGATGTTCACTGTCCTGGGTGTCGAGAATGGTGAAACCAGGGCGTAGACCAGCAGCCTGATATTCGCGTTTGAGCAAGTTCAACCCCAGGGTGTGGAAGGTGGAAATGCTCAATCCACGGCTGTTGCTACCTTGTAACAACTCGCCCACCCGGGCTTTCATCTCCCGGGCAGCCTTATTGGTAAAGGTAACAGCAGTGATATGCCGGGGTGACATGCCGACCTTATTGATAAGGTGAGCAATTTTGCGTGTGATTACCCGGGTTTTTCCCGAGCCAGCCCCCGCCAACACCAGCAAAGGGCCATCGAGATAGATGGCAGCTTCGGCTTGTCTTGGATTGAGGTCGTTCATAGCTTATAGTGGAGCCTGTATGTAGTAGTTAAAAAATAGGGGAAGAATTCTAACCCGGAAATTGCACCAAACTGTGGGATTTTACCTGAGCATTGTATTGTTCAGATTGTTCTGATAAACGAAAGGTGCAGTTATTCAATGGCTTGAGGTTGTTGGTATAGCCCGAATCAATCTGCCGAGGTTCCTGTCTTTGAAAAATATGAGGCACTTTTATGAGTAGTTTATCGTCTACCCGGCCAAAACGCCCTGGCGCTGATGAAGAGCTGAGCCGTGAATCCTGGCGTGTATTCCAAATTATGGCTGAGTTCGTCGAAGGATTTGAAAAACTCAGTCGCATCCGACCGGCAGTGAGTATTTTCGGTTCAGCACGAACAGCGGTGGACCATCCTTGGTATACCAAGGCTGAAGAAGTTGCGCGTTTGTTGTCTGATGCAGGTTTTGCGGTTATCAGTGGCGGTGGGCCGGGGATCATGGAAGCAGCCAACAAGGGGGCTTTTGCTGGCGATTCTCCCAGTATCGGGTTGAACATCCAGTTGCCTCATGAACAGAAAGGTAATTCTTATCAGGATGTTTCCCTCACATATCGGCACTTTTTTGCACGTAAAGTCATGTTCATCAAATATGCATCAGCCTATGTGGTGCTGCCAGGCGGGTTTGGCACCCTGGATGAACTTGCCGAGTGTTTGACCTTGGTTCAGACCGGAAAAGGACGCCGCATACCCATTATCCTGGTTGAAAGCGACTTCTGGGGTGGATTGCTGGATTGGTTTCGTAACAGTTTGAGTGAACAGGGAACCATCAGCCCGGAAGACCTGGATCTGATTCAAGTATGTGATGAGCCTGAGCAAATAGTGCAAGCGATATTCGATCACTACGGTGGGCGCGGTTTTGAGCCATCTGCAGATGAACTGGAAATCCTGCTTGAGTTGTAACTACTCAGCTAACCGCTGAAATGCGCCAGCTCTGCGTTAAAAAATGGTCATTTACACTTGTAAACTCGCATTTTTTGCCTTGATCTGACGCATTTCAGCGGCAATCTGAGCAATTACCCATATTTTAAACGGCTCGCTGAGTAGTTACCTTGAGTTATAATCTGGGACAGTCAGTGAGTTGCCTGCGGAGATCCATGTGAAATCTTTGATTGTTGTTTGCCTGTTATTTTCTTTTGCTCAGGTATGGGCGGAAGCGCCTGCACCTGCGGATACCGCCACTCAGGACGGTGATGAGAATCTGGAACCAGAAGTCACTATTCGACAGCAAGGGTCTAAAACCATCCATGAATATCGAATGAATGGTCGTTTGTATATGATAAAAATCGTACCGGAGAGAGGTGCCCCTTATTATCTCCTTGATCAAGATGGGGATGGTGAAATGGATACCCGGCAGGACAATCCCAATGGCGTGGTGGTCCCTCAATGGGTGTTGTTCCGTTGGTGACAACTGGTTTGCAACCTTGTTATTTTGATTCTTTATTCATCCGTTGAACTCAATTATTCATAGACTCGAATCCCTTGCCAAGATAACCGGGCAGCTTATTGCCTGGGGTACTTTGCTGATGGTTGTGGTTACCTTTGGGGTGGTGTTGCTACGTTATCTGTGGGATACCGGCTGGATTGCCATGCAGGAATCCATTACCTATCTGCATGCCATGGTGTTCATGTTGGGTGCATCCTACACCTTTCAACAACAGGGGCATGTACGGGTTGATATCTTCTACCAGAAATTCAACCAACGGGGACGTGCCTGGGTCAACCTTTTGGGTACTTTGGTGTTGCTGTTTCCGTTGATGGGCTTTATTTTTTGGATTAGCTGGGAGTATGTTGTCGAGTCCTGGAAGGTGCACGAAGCATCCAGAGAAGCTGGTGGCTTGCCGGGTGTGTATCTGCTCAAAACCCTGCTATTGCTGATGCCGGTGGGTATGTTGTTGCAAGGTCTGGCGGTGGTGTTGCATAGTTGGCAGGTTATTCGCGGACAGCCCCATGGTTGATTGGCTGCCCTTTATTTTGTTTGGTGTCGTGGCACTGGTGCTGATGCTGGGATACCCCGTAGCATTCACCCTTGGCGGTGTTTCGCTGATCTTTGCGCTGCTCGGTGAATGGTCTGGGGTGTTTGACGGCGCTTTTCTGCAAGCCTTGCCCAATCGACTCTACGGCATCATGACCAATGAAACCCTGATTGCGGTGCCACTGTTCGTGTTCATGGGGGTGATGCTGGAACGTTCCAAAGTGGCAGAGAGTCTGCTCGATACCATGGCTGCATTGTTTGGCAGCCTGCGGGGTGGTTTGGGAATATCCGTTACCCTGGTTGGAATGCTGCTGGCTGCCAGTACCGGTATCGTGGGGGCCACAGTGGTTACCATGGGGCTGTTGTCCTTGCCTACCATGCTGAAACGCAACTATGACCCGGCGATTGCCGCTGGAACCATCTGTGCTTCGGGAACCCTGGGGCAGATCATTCCCCCTTCAATCGTGCTGGTGTTATTGGGTGATGTGCTTTCATCTGCGTACCAACAGGCGCAGTTGGAAATGGGGATTTGGAACTTGGAAACGGTTTCCGTGGGGGATCTGTTCGTTGGTGCGGTGATCCCAGGGCTGGGTTTGGTGTTCATGTACCTGCTGTACTTGGTTGGCGTTGCTTTTTTCCAACCAAATCGTCTCCCTGCTGCTCAGATCAGCAAGGCAGAGCAGGCGAGTCTTTGGTGGAAAGTGTTAACCGTATTGATGCCCCCCTTGCTGTTGATCGTGGCGGTGCTGGGCTCCATTCTTGGTGGTTTGGCTACACCGACGGAGGCTGCGTCCGTGGGTGCTGTAGGGGCGATGTTGTTGGCAGCCCTGCGTAGGCAATTAAATATAAAATCCTTGCGAGAGGTCATGGAATCTACGGTGAGAGTCACTAGTATGGTTTTCATGATTTTCATCGGGGCAGCTGTTTTTTCCCTGGTGTTTCGTGGTTTTGGTGGTGATGACCGTGTCAGTGAGCTGCTTACCAGCCTGCCCGGTGGGGTAGTGGGGGCGGTAGCTGCAGTAATGTTGCTGATGTTTCTGTTGGGATTTATTCTCGACTTCATCGAAATTACCTTTGTGGTTGTCCCCATCGTGGGGCCAATTCTTCTGGCGATGGGACTTGATCCGGTGTGGCTGGGGATAATGATTGCGATAAATCTGCAGACATCTTTCCTGACGCCACCCTTTGGTTTTGCCCTGTTCTATCTCAGAGGCGTCGCGCCGCCAGAGGTTACAACCACTGCAATCTATCGTGGTGTGATACCATTTATTATCATACAGTTGATCATGCTGGGAATGCTGGCATGGTGGCCGCAACTGGCAACCTGGTTGCCTGGGGTGGTGTATGGCAATTGACCTGGGAAAATATTAATAACAACTGTCCAGGGTGTTTTTTTCGTTTCGCCTTCGTTTGAGATCTTCTTCAAGAAAGGTCATAACAAAGGTATTTCTAGCTTAGGTTTTTTAGAATAAACGGGGGGTTTACTGTGGCACAACGTATTAGCCTGGGTTTGGCAATCGTGATCTTTTTCGCTGGTGTGGTCTTTACAGGACTGTTCAATATGGGGCTGTCTGCGACCAATGAAATGGACTTTTGTACATCCTGCCATTCCATGCAGGTGAATCTGAAAGAATACAAAGAAACTGTTCATTACAAAAGTGCATCTGGTGTTCGGGCTGTGTGCTCGGATTGTCATGTACCCAAGCCGTTTTTTCCAAAAATGGTGGCGAAGGTCATGGCTGCTAAAGATGTGTACCATGAAATACTGGGTACTATTGATACCCAGGAAAAGTATGAAGCTCATCGTTGGGGAATGGCAAGCCGTGTCTGGGCAAAAATGAAAGCGACTGATTCCAGAGAATGCCGTTCCTGCCATGCCTGGGATGCAATGGATCTTGCCGAGCAGGACAGATCGGCGCGCAAGCGCCATGGTCGAGCCAGAGATGAGGGCAAAACTTGTATAGATTGCCACAAAGGAATCGCCCATGAGGAGCCTGATGAACCAGAAGAAGAGGAGGAGTCTGCTCAGGGCTGATTCCCCTGAACAGATAGCGTAAGTGATGAAAGACAGAATGAGGTTGAAGATGAACTTTCGAATGCTTCTGGGTGGCGTGTTGCTATTGATTTCATTCCAGCTGTTGGCAGCAGAAGCGCCGCTGAATAAAGAACTTCGCTTGTCTGCGATGGTTGATGATGTGGAAGCTATTGAGAAATTGTTGTCCCAGGGCGCTGATGTCAATAGCGCGAATAAATATGGCAAGACGGCATTGATGATGGCCGCAGAGAACGGCAACCTGGCGGCCACATCAGCACTGTTGGCTCATGGCGCGGATGTCAATCGCAAGACGGTAGCGAGTTGCACCGCATTGACCCTGGCGGCAGAGAATGATTCGCCTGAGGTGACAGCTTTGCTCATCGAGCGTGGTGCAGATTTGAACGCCCGCACCCGAGCAGGTGCTACAGCATTGTTACTGACGGCTCGGTATGGTGTTGCTGATATGGTGGAACAATTGCTGTTCCGCGGAGCAAACCCAGATGATAAAGACAAAGAAGGCAGAACAGCTTTGATGCTGGCTGCCGCTTATGGGCATGATGATGTGGTCAAGTTGCTTCTCAAACATGGTGCTAAAGTCAATCTGACTGACAACAAAGGTAAAACTGCATTGATTCATGCCGTAGAAGCAAACCAAGGTATCGGGATTTTGCAGGATTTGATTGCAGCGGGAGCTGATGTACATGCCCGATCCAAAGATGGCGCAACGGCGTTGATCTGGGCGGCAGGCAGTGGCAATGCTGAAGCCGTAGCCTACCTTTTGCAACAAGGTGCCGATATCAATGCGCAGGATAATGAAGGTACAACCGCGCTAATGGAGGCTGTTGATGTACGTGAGCCGGAGGTGGTCAAGGTGTTGGTTGCCAGGGGTGCGGATATATCCCTGAAAAACAAAATGGGCAAGACGGTGAAAGACATCGCCAGGGGATTCAGGAATCACAAGTGTCTGGATATTCTGGACGCCAAATAGATCTG
>CAYXOS010000128.1:0-8019 GCA_964467115.1 uncultured Sedimenticola sp. | reverse complement strand
CCTGTTTTGCCACGTCCATGGCTTGTACGGCTTGCTGTGGTGAGTGTATCCGCCCCAGAGCATCAAGATGCCCGGCATTGAAGCTCTGTACACCAATCGACAAACGATTGACGCCCGCCTCAAGATAATCGGCAAAATGAACCGCATCGACTGCCCCGGGGTTTGCTTCCAGGGTAATCTCCACTTGATTCGACAGGTGACACAAGGCACGGATTCCCTGCAGCAACTGCATCACAGCACCACCACTGAACAAGCTGGGCGTGCCACCACCGATAAAGACGCTTTGAATTTTACGCCCTGCGGCAAATTCCCTTTGTTGACGTAGATCCCTCAGCAGGGCTTCTACATAAACCTGCTCTGGTAGTGCCTGTTTCAGTTCATGGGAGTTGAAATCACAATAGGGGCATTTCCTCACACACCAGGGAATGTGCACGTATAACGACAGAGGCACATCCCCTGGGTCAGGAAAAGCAGTCAATCAGGCGTCCCTCGCCTGCAGGTAGGCCAGATCAGAAATCGCTGTATATTTCTTGGATGCCTCAAGAAACTGGATATAGCTCTGATATATTTTCTTGGCTGCCGGGTTTTGTGATGCCAGGTCAGCAGCAACTTCTGCAGATACCTTGCGCAACTGCTTCAATACATCTGCCGGGTAAGCACGTAGTTGTACCTTGTGTTTATTGACCAGTTGATCGAGCGCACCAGGGTTACGCGCACTGTATTCCGCCAGCATATCCTGGTTCACTACCTTGCAGGCATTTTCAACAATGGCTTGCAGATCTTTTGGCAATGCTTCGAACGCCTTACGGTTGATCAAGGCTTCGAGAATGGTGCCTGGCTCGTGGAAACCAGGGTAGTAGTAATACTTTGCCGCTTTATACAAACCAAACGCCAGGTCGTTGTAAGGACCAACCCACTCTGTGGCATCGATGGTGCCGGAAGTCAGTGCGGTGAACAATTCACCACCGGGAAGATTCACCGGGGTTCCTCCCAAACGCTTGAGCACCTCACCACCCAGCCCGGGAATGCGCATTTTCAAGCCTTTCATATCAGCCAGGGAGTTGATTTCCTTGTTGAACCAACCACCCATTTGTACACCTGTGTTACCCGCAGGACGACCAATAACACCGAATGGTTTATAGGTTTCATCCCACAGTTTCTGACCTTCGCCGTAATAGATCCAGCCATTCATTTCCTGGGCGGTCATGCCAAAAGGCATGGTGGAAAAGAATTGCGCCTCGGGTACTTTTCCTTTCCAGTAGTAGGCAGAAGCATGCCCCATTTCTGCGGTTCCCCGAGAGACTGCATCAAACACTTCAAACGCAGGTACCAATTCCTTGGCACCATAGACCTTGACCTTGAGTCGCCCACCGGACATTTCTGTGATCAGTTTGGCAAGATTGTTCGCCCCTGTCCCCAGGCCCGGGAAGTTCTTCGGCCAGGTAGTGACCATTTTCCATTTGATGGTGGATGCGGCATTCGCACTGCTGCTGACGCCCACACCCGCTGCTGCTACGGCGACACCGGTTTTCTTCAAAAAATCTCTACGATCCATTACGCCTTCCTCATTCTTTTCATTGACCTCAAATTTGTCTAAACCGGCAGCAGATTCGCATAGGAAACCACCAGCCATTTACTACCAACACTTTCAAAATTCACTTGCACCCGGGCGCCGCTCCCCTGGCCTTCGGCATTCAACACCACCCCTTCACCAAACTTGGCATGAGTAACCCGTTGCCCAAGATTGAAGCCGGTGCTTTCCTGGGCATCATCCAATGACCCTCCCCTGGCATTGTATGGACGGGCGATTGCCGGGCGGGCACGCACTTCTTCTGTCACATTTGCCGGAATCTCCCGCAGAAAACGCGAGGGCAAGGGATAAGATTCTTTACCATGCAGGCGGCGATTCTCTGCATAACTCAAATACAACTGCTGCATGGCGCGGGTCATGCCGACGTAACACAGACGTCGTTCTTCTTCCAATCTTGCCGGGTCTTCCGCGGACATACTGTGTGGAAACAAGCCCTCTTCCACCCCCACCAGAAATACCAGGGGAAACTCCAAACCCTTGGCGGAATGCAGCGTCATCAGTTGCACGCTGTCTTCATATTCTTCTGCCTGATTGTCTCCCGCCTCCAACGCAGCGTGAGAAAGAAACGCATCCAGTTCCGAGATGTCCTCGATTTCTTCCGGCGAATGCTGGAACTGCCGGGCAGCATTGACCAGTTCTTCCAGGTTCTCCACCCTGTCCTGACCCTTGCCATCACGGGATTTTTTGAAATGCTCGGGAAGACGGCTGTGGTGAATCACGTGTTCGGCAGATTCCCACAACGAAAGCCCTGCTGTCGCCGCCTGCAATTCATGGATCAGATCCAGATAGCCTTGCAACGCTTTGGACGCACGCGGAGTCATGCCGCCGCCCCCCAGCAGATCTTCTGATGCCTTCCACAAGGAACAGTTGAAATCCCGCGCATGGGCACGCACCGCATCCAGGGTCTTGGCTCCAATTCCACGGGGTGGCTGGTTGACGGAACGTTCGAATGCCGCATCATCATGGGGGTTGGAAAGCTGACGCAGATACGCCAGGGCATCCTTGATTTCTGCACGCTCGAAAAAGCGCAAGCCGCCGTAAACCCGATACGGAATGGCCGATTGCAACAGGGCTTCCTCGAATACACGAGACTGCGCCGTAGTGCGGTACAAGATAGCCGCCTCTGCACGTCGATTTCCATCGTCGATAAACTGGCGGATTCTGTCCACGACGAATCGCGCTTCATCCACCTCATTGAAGCCCGCATAGATACGGATGGGCTCACCATCCCCGTCTTCTGTCCACAAATCCTTGCCAAGACGCTCCGGGTTGTTGGCAATGACCGCATTGGCGGCACACAGAATATTGCCACTGGAACGGTAATTCTGCTCCAGCTTGACCAGATGCGCATTGGGAAAATGACGGGGAAAATCCTGGATATTTTCTACTTTTGCGCCCCGCCAGCCATAAATGGATTGATCATCATCACCCACAACAAACAAGTTGTCACGTTCCCCTGCCAGCAACCGCAACCAGGCATATTGGATACTGTTGGTATCCTGAAACTCATCCACCAGCACATGTTGAAAACGTTGTTGATAGTGTTGCAGCACATCAGGACGGTCGCGCCACAGTTCGTGGGCACGCAACAGCAGTTCAGCAAAATCCACGGCGCCTGCACGCTCACAGGCTGCTTGATAGCCGCTATAAATGCGAATCATCATGCGTCGCCACAAATCCCCCCCATCTTCCAGATGTTGGGCACGCCGACCTTCATCCTTTTGCTCATTGATGAACCACTGCGCCTGACGAGGGGGCCATTTGGCATCATCCAGATTCAGTTCACGAATCACCCGCTTGACCATGCGCAGCTGATCATCTGAGTCGAGAATCTGAAACCCTTTGGGCAGCCTGGCCTCTTCCCAATGAGCTCGCAACAAACGGTGCGCCAACCCATGAAAAGTTCCCACCCACATGCCGCCGACCGGAAAACCCAGCAATTCTTCGATACGATGCCGCATCTCTCTGGCAGCCTTGTTGGTAAAAGTAACCGCCAGAATTCCCCAGGGTGAAACCCCTTCGACCTGTATCAGCCAGGCAATCCGGTGCACCAGTACCCGGGTTTTACCAGAACCCGCCCCCGCCAGCACCAGAGTGGAACAGGGTGGCGCAGAAACCGCGTCACGCTGTGCGGCATTCAAACCATCTAATATGCTAGAAACATCCATGGGTGAATTGTATCAGTTGGCAGAAATGTCGGTCTGTAGATCATCGATTTCTTTGCCATTGTCCAGACGAATCTGTACCCCGAGGTTGTTCTGGGATTCTGCATGCTCCATGGCCTTTTCTTCATCGATACGCCCTTTCTTATAGAGCTGGAACAAGGATTGATCATAGGTTTGCATCCCCGGCTCGCCACTACGCTCCATTGCCTCTCTGATTTCATCGATCTTGCCCTTGGAGATCAAATCACGGATCAAAGGAGTAACCAGCAGTACCTCCACCGCAGGAATGCGTCGCCCTTCTTTGTCCCGCACCAGGCGCTGGGAGACGATGGCAACCAGACTGTGTGCCAGATCCATGAACAACTGCGCATGCATGTCTTGAGGAAAAAAGGTCACGATACGTTCCAATACATGGCTGGCATTGCTGCCATGCAGGGTAGACAGACACAAATGCCCGGTTTCCGCATAAGCAATGGCATGCTGCATGGTTGCACGCTCGCGAATCTCACCAATCAGAATCACATCCGGCGCTTCACGCATGGCATTGAGCAATGCATCTTCATAGCTTGCCGTATCAATACCCACCTCACGCTGGTTGACCACGGATTTTTGGTACTTGTGTATGTACTCGATGGGATCTTCGATGGTGAGAATATGACTACGGCTATTGCGATTGCGAAAATCCAGCATGGATGCCAGGGTGGTCGATTTACCTGCCCCTGTCGCACCAACCGCCAGTATCAACCCCCGAGGCTTCATCACCAGTTCCTCCAGTATCGGCGGCAAATGCAATTCCGCCACACTGGGAATACGATCCTTGAGATAGCGAATCACCATTGCCGCTTCGCCTCGTTGGCGAAAGACATTGACTCTGAAGCGACCGACACCCTCCAGCGCCAGACCAAGATTCATCTCAGGGCGCTGAGCAAACTGTTGTTGCTGCTCATCACTCATGATGTGAGCAACCAATGCAGCAATACCTGTTCCACTCAAGAGCTTGTCATTGACTACCCTCATCTCACCATCAACTTTCATGTGCAACGGCGTTCCTGCTGAAAAAAACAAATCTGACGCTTCCTTTTTTACCATTAGTTTCAAAAATTTATTAATATCTGGCACACCATTCTCCTTGGAACAATAACTTCTCGATCTTTGTAGTGTAGACAACAGGGTAACTTTCGCCGCTTCAACCCAAAACTACCAACTTTGGGTATTTTCACCCCTAAATCGACCTTCCCGCAGTTTGTTCAACCTCACAAAACTGCGACCTTAGCTAGAATTTCTATCAGGTAGTGTTGGAAAAAGCTTGTTTTTTCTACTATGCTTAGGCATATCTGCATTGTGGCGAGCATTGCTTGGTGGCTTCGTGTCTCCAAATTTCATGGATTCCAAGTTGCCGTCATCAGCATTATTATGGAGGAATAAGGTGAAGAATTCACTAAACAAGACTGCCCGCTGGTCTGCCCTTGTATTGGCAATGGGTTATTTGGGCGCTGTCAGCGTTCAAAGCGAAGCAGCAATCAATTGGCCGGGTGGCGAGGGGGATACAACAAAAAAGTCCAAGTCTTACAAGAAGGGCTATAAAGACGGGACAAATGATTGTGTAGGCAAACCCAAGGATTGTGGCGTATTGCTTGAAGACGTGGTCGCAAACCCGGGTTGGGGAGAAGTCGAACCCAATAATCACATGGCAAATGCCACTCGCCTGAAACTCAATCGTTTCTACAAAGGCAACAGTCTGGATGAAAATGACCAGGACTGGTATTACGTTGGCGCAACCAAGCCCAACCAGAATCTGGTCATCAGCTTCCTGGGCGACCAGGCAAACTATACCGATACCAATGGCTGGCTGGTAGAGATCAAGGACAAATATGGAAACGTCCTTGCCTCCTTTGACAGCGCCTCCACGGGTCAGGGTAACGTCTATCGAAATGGGGATGATCCGAATGACGCGGTAGACCCCAATGAACCTGTACTGGCAAAGACCCCCTTGAGCGATGCAAAAATCATTCTCGCCACCCTCGGCAATAGTGGGCGCTATTTCATCACTGTATCTCCCAATGAAGCAAACGAAGGACAACAGCGTGCCTATCATATTGCTGCCATGTTTTCAGCATCTGACCAGATATCCCCAAACCCGGATACCAACTTCTACAACACGGAAACGGAAAACAACGATTCATTTGAATTGGCAGACCCCATTCAGTCGAATGTACATACCTTTGGCGTGTTTGGTCGGGAAATTGTAAAAATTTACATCCCCCCCTCTCCGCCTGAGTATGAAACGAAATTCTTCTACCAACAATGCAACGAGCAATATCCACTTACCATGCCAATCGGCCTGAATAGCTGTGAATGTGACATTGGAAAAAACCCGATAGATCCACCCAACCCAAATATCGATACGGACCCCAACCTGCCCGGTATTCAACCTGGCGATTTACAGCCTGCTGATGCTTGTGAGTCAAAAGTGGTACAAGTACCAGGAACCGGGACAGATTCTGGACAATGGGTGGCAGGCTTCGATTATGACAACGACTGGTTCTACTACCAATCTCCCGGAAATGAGGAACTGCGTTTGGAGATGTGCTCAAAAGAAACCTGTGATTTTTCACGAGTACATCTACGCGTCACTTATACCAATGATTCGACAGTGTTGGTCAACACCCCCATCAAACCCGGGGACTCTTTTGACTTTGGGGTTGCTCAGAAAGGCACCTATTACATTGAATTGTCCCCCGAACCCGTCGACGGCCCCGTGGTTGACCCCGACACAGGTATGCACACTGTTGAAGATCTGACAGGTCCCTATAACTTTGTACTTAGAGGCACAAAGTTGCCAACAAATGGAAATTAAGTTGCCTGCCTACACAAACAACACTACCACTAGCCCATGTGTAAATGATGCACGGCCTGTAGCTATAGTTATGGAGAAATCAAGGTGAAATACTCACTTAAAACAACTACCCGCTGGTCTTCCCTGGTATTGGCTATGGGAATAGCCAGCATTCCAGTAAATCAAGCTCAAGCTGCGATCTACTGGCCAGGAGGAACAGACGACACCACCACCAATACTGACTATGAAACTGGCTACAATGAAGCACAGGATGATTGTCGCCTGACCCCCATCGGCTGTGGTGTGAAAATCTACCCGATGACCAAGGAACAAGGTTATGGCGAAACTGAACCAAACGATCACATCCTCAATGCAGATGGTCTGCTGCTCGGACGTTTCTATCACGGCAACACTTTGGGGGAGTTTGACGAGGATTGGTTTTACGTGGTTACGGATCGCCCCAACCAGAAATTGAGCGTCTATTTCCTGGCTGATGCTGGAAACTTTACCGATACTGCTGGCTGGGTTATTCAAATCAGGGACTTGAATGGCAATATTATCGCCGCTTTCGATAGCGGCGTCAGTGGCGCCAGTGGCGGCGACGGGGGTGCTGATACAGGAACCGGGGGTACTGGCACAGGAACTGGGGGTACTGACACAGGAACTGGGGGTACTGACACAGGAACTGGCGGCACGCCAGACACGCCTGCCAAAGTTTCTCCCGTGGATTCGGCCAAAATCACCGAGGTTACTCTGGGTAAGATTGGCACATACTACATTTCTGTAAAATCTCAGGATACCGCAGGCGCTTTGCGTGGTTACAATATCGCAGCAAACCTGCAAAATACCGGGCAACTCACCCCCAATCCTGGCGACAATTTTTTCGATACGGAAACCGAGCCCAACGATACCTATCAGGACGCCGATATCCTGCGCTCCAACGTCATCATGTCTGGTGTATTTGACCGCACCCTGGTCAAAACATGGGTTCCACCAAAGCCGGCAGAATATGAAACTGCCTATTTCTACAAGCTTTGCGACCCAACCAACCTGAATACGATTCCTGCAGGGAATACGGATTGCAGCTGTGATTTGGCCGCATCTCCATTTCCACCCAATCCCAATTTCGATCCGCTGAATCCTCATTCCATATTTGATATTGATCTATCTACCGGCGGAATACAGTTACCAGCGGATCTGAACTATGATCCAAACTATCAGTGTCCTGCTGCAACGGATCTGACCGACCCCAACGATCCACACTACTGTAACTACACCAAATCACAGATAGACAGCATTCCTCTACCCCTGAATGTTCCTGTGGATGCCGCCAACCCGCCTTTGGGATGGTTTGCAAACTATGCGCTTTCCTCCACCGATTCCTGCTATGCACAACAGGTACAAAAAGCAGGCACAGGCACTGATTC
>CAYXOS010000127.1:5348-8047 GCA_964467115.1 uncultured Sedimenticola sp. | reverse complement strand
TGCCCAGGCGTTCGCCTGACTGCGTTATGCCTTTGGGCGCTGTGGTGCCACTAAGCAAGTTGTTTGTTGCCATCCATGGCGAAGCCTTGTACTTCTTAACAAACCCCAGCCTGGGCTTCCTGCCCAGGCGTTCGCCTGACTGCGTTATGCCTTTGGGCATAACGGTTCAGGCTCACCCAAATCGGCCGGTGATGTAGGCTTCGGTGAGTTCGTGGCCGGGATTGGTAAATATCTTGTCAGTCTTGTCCACTTCCACTAGCTTCCCCAAATGAAAATATGCGGTGCGTTGGGAGACCCGTGCTGCTTGTTGCATAGAGTGGGTCACAATGGCAATGGTGTAGCGTTGGCGTAGCTCGTCAATCAGTTCTTCAACTGTGGCTGTGGCAATGGGGTCCAACGCTGAGCAGGGTTCATCCATTAAAATCACTTCCGGGTTGATAGCGATTGCTCTGGCAATACACAAACGCTGTTGCTGTCCACCTGACAGCCCTGTACCCACATCATCAAGGCGATCTTTGACCTCTGCCCACAAACCGGCACGCTGCAATGAATTTTCGACAATTTCATCCAGTTCTGTTTTGTCCTTTGTCAAACCATGAATACGGGGACCATAAGCAATATTTTCATATATGGATTTGGGGAAAGGATTGGGTTTCTGGAAAACCATACCCACCCGCGCTCTCAACAGTTCCACATCACGCTTGGGGTCATAGATATCTTCATCATCCAAACGGATACTGCCAGTAACCTTGCAACTATCGATGGTGTCATTCATCCGATTAAGGCAACGCAGGAAGGTGGATTTACCGCAGCCTGAGGGGCCAATCATGGCAAGCACTTCATTTTTTCCAATGTCGAGTGATATATCAAAAATCGCTTGTTTTTGTCCGTAAAATACATCTACATCACGGCAATGCATGCTGACTTTTTTATCCAGTAATGGCTTGCCCAGGGTAGCTTCGATTTTTTCACTCATTTTCACGGTGCTTTGCCCTTCTGTTTCATTTTCTACTACAGACATAAATGCCTCTCTTTGGTCGAATGCCAACATCATCTATTCCCCAGCTTACCAGCGTCTTTCGAATTTGCGGCGCAACCAAATAGCCGCGAGGTTCATGAGAATCAAAAACGCCAGCAACACCATAATCGCCGCCGACGTCTTCTCGGTAAATGCTCTCTCAGGACTATCCGCCCACAAATAGATCTGTACCGGCAACACAGTTGCAGGATCCATAATGCTGCTCGGTATATCTACAATGAATGCCACCATCCCAATCATCAGCAAGGGAGCCGTTTCACCCAAGGCTTGCGCCAGACCGATAATCGTGCCAGTTAGCATGCCCGGCATTGCCAATGGCAGCACATGATGAAAAACCGTTTGCATGGGTGAAGCCCCCATACCCAAGGCCGCTTCTCGAATGGAAGGAGGTACAGATTTGAGCGCAGCACGACTGGCGATGATAATCGTCGGCAAGGTCATCAAGGTCAGCACCAGCCCACCTACCAAGGGTGCAGAACGAGGCAGCTCAAAAAAATTGATGTACACCGCCAGCCCCAGCAATCCAAATACGATGGAAGGTACAGCTGCCAGATTATTGATATTAACTTCAATGAAATCTGTCCAGCGATTCCGACGGGAAAATTCCTCCAGATAGATCGCAGCTGCCACACCCAAAGGTAAAGACAAGCCCAGGGTAATCAGAATGACGAACAACGATCCCATTGCTGCACCACGTATCCCAGCCAACTCTGGTTCACGAGAATCTCCCGTAGAAAAGAAAGTGGTGTTGAAACGGCTACGCAACCCATCTTTCGCTGCCAGGTTTGCCAGCCACGAAAGTTGTTGCTCTTTCAAACGACTTGAGCCTTGCCCATGTTTGTAGAACTGATCTACATCATCATCCGCCAATAGCCAGATTTTTTTGCTGCTACCGATCAAATCGGGGTTTTCCAGCACCATATCCCGCAGCTGTTCAACGGCACCAACACTGACCAAACGATACAATTTGCGTTTTTCCTTACGCTTTTTTACATCGGGAAACTCTTTACGCAATGCTGCCTTGACCAAACTTCCGTATCCTGCTGCTGCCAACACCTCAGGGTCGCGACTGCCCTCGGGATCGATAAGTTTGGGGTCAAAATTGATTTCCAATTGCACTTCTGTCTGTAAAAAAGCGCTGTAGCCATTGCTGATAATGCTGGAAAACATGATCACCAGGAATAACATCCCGAGAATCACGGCACCCAGCCCCATCATTTTGAAGCGACGATTTTTCTTACGTCGCTTTTCCAGGCTTTGCTCAACCAATACCCTTACTTGTCCACGTTTTAGCGCAGCTTTTGCCAGTTTACTCATATTCTTCTCGGTATTTTTTTACGACATGCAATGCCAATACATTCAGTAACAGGGTCACCAGGAACAGCGCCAGCCCCAAAGCAAAGGCAGCCAGGGTCTTAGGACTGTCAAACTCCTGATCGCCCACTAATAAAGTAACGATTTGTACGGTAATGGTGGTTACCGACTCCAAGGGATTGGCAGTGAGATTGGCCGTAAGCCCTGCCGCCATGACAACGATCATGGTTTCCCCGATAGCCCGAGAAACCGCCAACAAGATGCCCCCCACAATGCCAGGTAATGCAGCAGGAATGATCACGCGTACAATGGTTTCTGCCCGGGTGGCACCCATGGCATAAGATCC
>CAYXOS010000127.1:0-5248 GCA_964467115.1 uncultured Sedimenticola sp. | reverse complement strand
CAAGGGAACTATGCCGAATGCACCACTGGCACCCACCTGGTCTTCACGCATGGCAACCTGTGGGCTCCACTGCAAACCAAACAGAAAATCAGTAACAGGAATCATCTGAAAAAAGCGAATTGCCTCAAACAAGACTGACAGCACGATACCCACTGTGGTCAAAACAGCAATAGATGCACTGATGATCAACAACCAGCGCACCAGCATCTCTACCCGCGGACGCGAGCGAAAATCAGGGTCTATTTGCCGCAACGCCAATGCAGCCCCCAAGATAATGAAACTAATCAGCCCACCCATCAAAGCCATATCTGAAAGGCTACGCAGGTCATTGAAGTGATCTGCTGCAGCTTTCATGGTCACATCTGCTTGGGTCGATGTGATATTTCCCAACGCCAGGTTGATTACATCATTAAGGTACAAATGCAATTCTGATGCAGGCAGACGCCGAATGGATTCTGGCAGATCGGCAGCAACTAATTTGGTTATCACCCCTTGATCCAAAAATTGCCACACCAGTAACAGCGCCAGTGCAGGCAATAGAGTCCATAGCGCAACATAATAACCATAGTAGCGCGGCATGGAATGAAGCAAGCGGCGGTCGCCTTGAACTTGACCGATACTATAACGACGCCCGAACCAATAGGCGGCTATCGCCAATAACAGCAGAGAAACAAATAAGGTAGCAAAATTCACATTAACATCTCATACACCAATGGCGCTTACTTGAAGGAAGTTCCGATCACCCCTGCGCAGGCCGGAGTCCAGGAGGGGTGAGTCTCGCCAGTGGTGGTAATAGATTCCGGCCTACGCCGGAATGACAAAAATTCATCTCATACACGAAAAAACGCGCTACTTTCTAACAACTGCGAAAGTAGCGCCGAGCGTTGCAATTTCCGACTTAGAACTTCATCGGCATCAGTTCTTCCGCAGCCTTGCTATATTTTTCACGCTCCTCCTTGGGCATGGGAATCAGCCCCTTGTCCACCAGATAACCCTCATCACCCCAGGCTTTTTCACTGGTAAACTCGGCCAAAAACTCTCTGATACCTGGAATTTTCCCTATATGTGCTTTTTTCACATAAAAGAACAAGGGACGAGAAACAGGATACTGACCGTTGGCAATCAGTTCGAATTCAGGAGCCACGCCATCAACGATGGAGCCTTGAATACGATCTTCATTCTGTTCCAGATAGCTGTAACCGAACACCCCTAAAGCTTTGGGATTCGCCTCTAGTTTCTGCACAATCAGGTTGTCATTTTCACCCGCTTCGATGTATTTGCCGTCCTCACGCACGCCATGGCAGATTGCCTTGTATTTGCTCTTGAGCTGTTTTGCGAGCTTCTTGTCACCTGCTTTCTTGGCTTTTTTTGAGTCTTTCTTGATTTGTTTGATCCAGGAAAACTGCTTGCAGCCGCCTTCCATCGCCAATTCAGCAAAAGCATCACGGGTTCCTGATGTGGGAGGAGGCCCCAAAACCTCAATCTTGTACGCTGGCAAGGAAGCGTTGACTTCCTTCCAGGTCGAATAAGGGTTGGAAACCAATTTTCCAGATTCAGGCGCATGGGGGTCAGGAACATCTTTTGCCAACGCCAGGAACAAATCTTTACGAGTAATTTTAAACTGAGGGGCTTTTTTGGAATTGGCAATGGCAATGCCATCATAGCCAATCTTGATTTCTACAATATCCTTGACGCCATTCGCCTGACATTTGTCGAACTCTGATTTCTTGATGCGGCGAGAGGCGTTGGTAATATCAGGATGCTTGACACCAACACCCTGGCAGAACAACTTCATGCCGCCCCCCGAGCCTGTGGATTCAATTTTGGGTGTCTTGAATTTAGTGCTTTTGCCAAAGCGCTCTGCTACCACGGTAGCAAATGGGTATACGGTGGAAGACCCCACCTCATAGATGTAATCACGAGCACCGGCAGAAACAGCAGTCGCGGCAACCGTTAGGCTTATTGCCACGGCGATGGTTATTTTTTTCATTCGTCTTACCTGTAGTTTGGTTTAATCTTGGACGAAACTATAGGAGGTGAATGTTACGACAGTATGACAAAGAGTAATTTTTATGCGGGTAAATCAGAAAATGCTGAATGTATCTGGCTTTTCAGGTGCAAGATTCGAGTCAATGTATAGATCAGCATGCGCCGGAATGACATTATTAGAGATACCCTATAAATGGCTCAAATACCAGTCTGCTGCCTGATCAAGTCCGGTTGTAATCGTAAATTTCGGCTCGTATCCCAATAGATTTTTGGATTTGCTTGTATCAGCAAGAGAATGCAATACATCACCGACACGAAAATCCCGATAGTCAGGCTGCAATGTAGCTGCTTGGGGATATTTTTCCGCAACCCGGGATCGAATCAGCTCAAACAATTGGTTCAATGAGGTGCGTTCACCATTAGCAACGTTATAAACCTGATTCAATGCTGCCTCGTCCTGGACGGTAGCCGCCAATAGGTTTGCCTGAACACAATTATCTATATAACAGAAATCCCGACTGGTGCTGCCATCGCCATTGATGAAAAGGGTTTCACCCTGCACCATGGCTGCAAACCATTTGGGGATAACCGCAGCATAAGCCCCTTCCGGGTCTTGCCGCTGCCCGAATATATTGAAGTAACGCAGTCCAATGGTCTTGAAGTCATAGGTGCGTGCAAACACCTGAGCGTACAATTCGTTCACCAGTTTGGTCACCGCATAGGGCGACAGGGGATTGCCGATTTGATCTTCTTTCTTCGGTAAATCAGGATGATCTCCATAAGTGGAACTGGACGCGGCGTAGACGAAACGTTTTACCCCTGCATCCCTGGCGGCAATCAACATATTGAGAAAACCGGTGATATTGTTGGCATTGGTCAACGCCGGATCTTCTACCGAACGAGGCACTGAACCCAAAGCCGCCTCGTGCAGCACATAGTCCACCTGCCGACAGGCATCCTGGCAATCTTCCATCTGGCGAATATCGCCTTCTATCAAGGAAAATCGTTGCCATTGCTCCTCGGATACCAAGCCTTTCACTTCATCGAGATTGTGCTGAAATCCGGTGGAAAAATTATCCAAACCCACAACATTCTGATCCAGTTTCAGCAAGGTCTCCAGTAGATTGGAGCCAATAAAGCCTGCCACGCCTGTAATCAACCAACGACGTGGAGCGTGCTGCAACTGGCGTTGTAAACGTGAATAAGTGGAATCTTGCTCGGTCATGGTTACAAACGCCAAAAAGTCGTGGTTTCGGGGATATTGGTCGGATCAAGCATGGATTTGACATCCAGCAAGCATCCATCTTCGCGCAACATGGCGACGAAGTCATCTTCATTCATGGATTTGAACTGCTGGTGGGGAACAGCGATGATCAATGCGCCCAAGCCCTGAAAATCATCAAGAGTTGCCATCTGCCTCTCCATATAGGCTTCAGCCTGAACTCTATCGGCAACAGGGTCATAGATAATGGGTTCGATGCCATATTCCAGTAATTCATCGATAATATCGACAACCCGTGAGTTACGTAAATCCGGGCAATCCTCCTTGAAGGTAAGCCCCAGAATACCCACTTTGCTGACACAGGGCTGATGGTTGTTGGCGAGCATCAGCTTAACCGCTTTTTCCGCCACAAACTTCCCCATATTGTCATTGATGCGCCTTCCCGCCAGAATCACCTGGGGGTTATAACCCACAGATTCTGCCTTGTGTGTCAGGTAGTAAGGATCAACACCGATACAATGCCCACCAACCAGCCCGGGGCGAAAGGGTAGAAAATTCCACTTGGAACCCGCCGCTTCCAACACGTGTTGGGTATCGATACCCAACCGATCAAAAATAATTGCCAGCTCATTCACCAGGGCGATATTGAGATCCCGTTGAGTATTCTCGATCACCTTGGCAGCTTCTGCCTCTTTAATCGATGCCGCCCGAAACACCCCCGCTTCGATAATGGATTCATACAACAGCGCCACAGCTTCCAGGCATTCAGCATCGTCACCTGACACAACTTTCACGATACTGGTGAGTGTATGCACCTTGTCCCCAGGATTGATTCGCTCGGGCGAATATCCCACATGAAAATCCTTTTTCCAGGTCAACCCCGACTCACTTTCCAGAATAGGGACACAGATTTCTTCCGTCAGACCAGGATAGACTGTGGATTCAAAAACCACCGTTGCGCCTTTCTTGAGTGCTTTCCCTGCGGTCTGGGTGGCACCAATCAGGGGAGAAAGATCCGGCTGGTTTGCTTCATCGATGGGCGTGGGTACGGCAACAATCAGGAAATCGGCTTCAACAAGGGCAGATGCGTCCGAGGTAAAAGTCAAATATTTGGCGGCCAATAAATCGGCATCATCCACTTCTCCAGTAGGATCAAAGCCTTTGCAGTAGCACGCAATAACCTCTTCTTTCAGGTCCAAGCCAATGGTTTTGTAGTTTTTGCCAAACTCGACCGCCAAAGGCAAACCGACATATCCCAGTCCTATGATGGCAATTGTTGGAGATGAAAGGCTGTTCATTGCAGTAGTTTCTCTTAAATTTGGTATCGAGGCTATTTTTTTCAAGCGAAGTATAGTATCGCATTCAGTCACAAGATTATTCCCTTTATCTGATCTTGGGTTATTCGCACGCCTCAGTTTCCATCATCCAAAACCTCAGGATATTGCACTTTCCAATGCCATTCTGAGACTCGAACCAGAGGGAGCCATTTCTGAACAACAAGCTATTTTCACCGTATATGATTAGGTATATTGCAGAGACTAAGGATAAAATAACCAGTCTGTCTACACTTTAGGGTATTGAAATTGTCAAAAGAAAAATGCTGTCTAGTGCTGGGAATGCATCGAAGCGGTACATCAGCCTTGACACGAGTGCTGAATATAATGGGGGCAGCAGTTTCAGATGATTTATTGCCTGGCCTCCCTTCTGACAATACCTCGGGTTTTTGGGAATCACGAGCCGTATACAATCTGCACAACCAACTGTTCGGAAGTTTGGGGGTAGATTGGTTCAATGTTTCCAATGAGGTAATTGCCCCGTCAGACAACGAAGCAATCTCGACATTTCAATCTGGCGCCCAATCTATTCTTGAAGAAGAATTTGCGAAAAAACCTCTGATTGTTCTGAAAGACCCTCGTATCTGCATACTAGCACCCTACTGGATCGATGCCATTCGTTCCCGTGGCGCCACACCTGTTGCCATCATTCCGGTGCGCAATCCACTCGAAGTAGCCGCATCACTCAATCGAAGAAACGATA
>CAYXOS010000126.1:0-8197 GCA_964467115.1 uncultured Sedimenticola sp. | reverse complement strand
TCTCGGGCGGGCCATATAAAAGAACCCGCAGCAAGCGGGTTTTTTTATATGGCTGAGTCGGGGGCAGATTTGAAGCGCTTCAGGTTCGACAAAAGGGCAGGACAGCCCTTTTGACGCCGACGCTAGTCGACGCCCCGCAGGGGTGAGCGCCGGGGAAGGCGCGAATCCATCCTCTAGTGCGGGCCATTTCTCGTACAATCAATATCTTGCATACATGTATATTGGCCTTGGCCGAAACCTCCATAGGGTTGCGCACCTATTTTCTGGGTTGAGGTCATCACGTCACCTGACCGTTAGCCTCAAAGCTCCAAAAATCTCTCGTTTTTGCCCTGTGCCTCGACTGTGCCCAAATTGTGCCTTCCATTGTTTCTTCGGGCTTCGTTAGGCAGAAAGAATTAACAATTTTGACCGCAACCGTAGGCTTCCTCATGATGGAGGCAGTTCTACGTTTTTGTGGTCAACCCAATCCGGACATCCAGCTAAGCACATTGCCCAAATTCGATGTGCGCACTCACATTGTCATTCGTAATGAATCGATTGTTGATTTGCAAAGATCACTTGAAAAGGGTGCATCGCCTTTCTAATCAGTCACCACGCTCCACGAAAAATAAAAATTTTCTAAGTTTTTCAAAAATCCATACCAAGTACCTGAGTGTCAGCAGAAAAGTAGGTTTAACCGACCAACTGGGCTGACAGCGATACAAGGATGTATCGCTTCACCTCAAGGATATCAACCCATATTACAGCAATGTGGCTCGCTATTATGAGTCAGGCATGACCAGGGGGTATTGGAATGAAATACAGATTACTAGGCGTGGCAGTTGCCACCGCAATGATGCACGGCTGCGCAAGTTACTCGATGCAAACCGCGACGGCGCCTATCTCGGCAGCTGTTGCCGACCAGATTGTTGATGGTCAGACCACCCGTTTTGATCTCATCTCGATACTGGGTGAACCGAATGGCTTTTCCATGGGTATGGAAGCAGTAGGCATGGTTCCCATGCAAACATCTCAACAGATGCAAAAACTGATGAAATCTCAACTTGGTGATGACGAATCAACACGTCATTTGATGCATTACAAAAACTGTGTTGTCACGGCCAAAGCCAGTGTCAATATCATTCTTCCTATAGGACATGGCTCTCGGGTAGAGGTCTGCAAGGTATTGACTGCCTTACTTGATGATAATGATGTGGTTATCGCCCATGTGTATATGGATAGCAATTTCGTGACCAAAGAGAAGATTGCAAAAATCAAGCCCAAGCTATCGACCCGCAAGGATGTGATTCTGACTCTGGGAGGACCCACTTCGGTATCCAGCTCAGGAGATCGGGAAATCTACCTCTACCGCAATTGCCTCGGAAGCACGGGCGTGAGCAACTTCGGCATGTATAAGCAGGAGAATCTGCAAAGTTGCCAGCAGGCCGGTGTTGCTTTTGACGGCAATGGTGTAGTGCAGAGGGTGAACTTTATCCCTTGGAAAAAGTAATACCAATCGCCCCATACGAGGGCTTACCAACCAACAAAGTAAACTAAGGAGAAAAATATGAAAGCATTAGCCATTATCGTCAACTTGTTCTTGCCCGGCATCGGAACCTTGTTTATCAAGAAATGGGGCCAGGCCATTGCTCAAATTGTGCTCAGCATCATTGCCGTGGTCCTGATTGCGACCGCCATTGGCAGCGTCATCGGCATTCCCCTGGCCATCGGCGTATGGATTTGGTCCATCGTCACTGCTGCCACTGCTAATCCAGAGCCGGTAACAGTCGTGGTGCAAAAAGCAGACTAAAAGATATTGACTGCCAAGGATGGCGGTTCCTGTAAATGGATAAAATAGCCTTGTAAAAGATAATGAAATACAATTTGTAGCCACGCACAATTTACCTCGTACGGGAGATAAGGATGAATAAAGTGCTTCTGGTCAGTGTTTTCATGACCATGCTGCTGCAAGCCTGTGCAACGCCAAAAGTCTCTGTAAAGATGCTCATGCCAGCCAAATTTAGTGAGCCGGCCAAATACAAGCGGATTGCAGTGTTGCCCTTCAAGGGGGCGCATGGAGAAGAAGTGTCCGAACAGTTAGAGGCAAAACTGGTGAATATGAGAATTGACGAAGCTGGAAATCTTTGGTTTGACGTATATGAAAGAGAGCGCTTGAAGGCTGCTCTACGAGAATTACGTCTGGGAAGATCCGGCTTGGTAGACCCGGATACTGCGGCAATACTTGGGCGTTTTATTGGTGTGCAAGGCGTCTATATTGGACGAGTGAATACTTACAAGATTGATTATAAATACTATAACGAAACCAGAACTTATTGTGCAGTAAAAAACAAGAAGGGCAAATGTCTTGAAATGCGCGATACAACCGTGAAATGTAAGCGTAGGCAGGTGGCTTTTGAATTTACACCAAAACTGGTTGATGTAGAAAGTGCAAGAGTGGTGTATTCCAGCCCCCATCAACGAAGCATTTCTTCGAGTGTTTGCAATGGTTCTTTCCGCTATTCGGATGAAACAGTCATGCGTGATGCCATGAGTGATGCTTTGAACTTCTTTGCAAAAGATGTAGCGCCCCACTATGAATATGCACGTATTAGCATAAAAAATAGTGCAGATGATCTACAAGGAAAAGCAGAAGAGTATTTCAAATCAGGTGTGGCTTTCGCCAAGGAAAATCGGCTTGATCGGGGATGCAGGCTTTGGAAGAGTTCCAAAGGGTATGGAGGAAATAGTATGCCCTTGCTGTACAACCTAGGTGTATGTGCTGAGTACAGGGGGGATTTTGAAGCAGCGGACGAATGGTATCACCAAGCAGATGAAATGCTGATGAAGCCAGACAAAGAAGTATCTGCTGCCCTTAGGCGAATCGGCTACAAGCGGGATCAACGGCGCAAACTTAACGGCCAAATGAAGACGTTTTAATGAAATGGAATAAAACGATGTATCCAATGTGCTTGGTTTTTATACGAATGGTATTGCTATTTTTTTCTGCAATGGTGAATGCGGAAATGGTCGTTAAAACAGGTGTGGCTTATCCCCAATCCAACATGGATTATGGAAATATTGAACGCTTAAGAAGCCGTGCAATACACGATGCCATAGAAATGGCATTGATGGATGTGCAGGGTGCTCAGATTTTGGCTGAAAGAGGTGATTATGATTATTCGAAACAGCGATATACAGGGCGTGATGATCGAACAAGCAATACCTTTGAACAGCAAACAGCCTATCACTCCAATACCAAAACCCGGGTGCGAGGTGGGGTAAAGCTGGTCAAGGTTATCAGGGAGTGGCAAGAGGGAGAAAAGTACCTGGTAAAGCTCAAGCTTGATGTGCTGAGTAATGGTGAATTGAGAAAAAGCCTGAGTGCTGGAACACTCTGGCAACAAATCGGACGTCCCGGGATTACATTGGATGTCCGAGCAAGCAGAAACAGGGGACCATGGTGGAAAGAGCCTACTTTCCAGAATTACCTCAGCAGCCAGCTGAGCAAAAATGAGATTCTAACCCTGGCTGATAACAAAGGACGGTATCGCATCAAGGTTTGGCAATCCATGGAAAATAGTTATCTACAGGAGTATGGCACGTGGAAAACTCTGTGTGAATTATCGTTCTCCATTATTGACAGACAAGCCCATAAGAATCGATCTGTACAACGTCTCAGGGCAGGCCCCACGGCAGGTTTTTCTGAAAAAGAAGCTGAAGACAATTGTTTGGAGACATCATCAGAAAAATTTAGTCGGTTGCTACTTGAAGAGCTAGTGGCTTTGTTCAACGGCGAATGGGTTAACGGTAGGGATTTTAATATTTATGTGAAAGGCATCAGTGGAAATGATGCGGGAAAAATACAACAAGTGCTAGGCGATGTGCTTGGAGTCACTGCTGTGGAAAATGTCCGTTTTGCGGATGATGAGTTGTCACTTAACCTGACTTATCAAGGGCAGCCTCTTGAACTGGAGCAGGCGATTGTCTTGGCGCTGGATGAAGAAGGGATACAGATTGGTTTTCAGGAACTGCGGGGTAACCGCATCAATTTTATCTGGCGGTCGGCAACAAACTGATGCTGCTAGAGGAGTACAGAATATGAATGCAAACAAACAGCCTATTATTATATTGTGTGCCGCCTTGTTTTTGGGTGGCAGTGTGTTGGCCGATGATGACGCTAGTGGATTGGTTAATTCCATCGCCCAGGCGACGCCTGAAATCCAATTAGATCCAGAGACCCTGGAGGATCAATGGGGCAACTGGGTAAACACCAAATCCTGGGGCGCTGGGAACTACGTTGGCGGTGTTCAGGACTTCCCCGCACGCGGCATAGTCGTTAGCTATGGCAGTGTCTACATTAAAACTCGGCCAGGGCAACCAGGTTGGATTGAGTCGCGCATGATTGCTTATGCGCAAGCTGATCTGCAAGCCCGGAGTCGTTTGGTTGAATTCTGGGCGCAGCGTCTTGCCGCCGGCAGGGGGTTGGAAGTGATACAGAATCAGGAATACCGTGATGGTGTGGTTCAGGATATGCAAGACATCAGCGAAATTCGCCTTACGCTGGAGCGTTGGGGCAAAAAAGGGGTGCGCCTCACTGATGCTGTGTTGGACAAACTAATCAGCTTGGCCGATGCAGACTATGATCCTGAAACCTTGAATGCCATGCTGCCGGAACAACAGAAAGTTGTACTGGAAGAGATGTTCAAACAATCTGTATCCCGCGTGGCGGCGCAGGCTTTGGCAGGAGTTGCGAATATCTATACGGCGGAAAACGCAATGGGAAGTGAAACTCAAGTGCTGGTTGGTATCATCTGGTCGCCCAACCTGGATCAGGTCGCCTGGGGGATACGTAATGACAGCAATAATACCGCCAAAGTCGCTTCCGGCATGAACATCAATCGCTGGGTATCCGATTTGAACGGAAAACTACTGGGCATGTGGGGAACAAGAATCATGGTAGATGAGCAGGGACAATACAATGTTCTTGCTTTCGCCCAGGCAGCCCCAGCGCCCAGCTCACCCAATCGTCAGAATGCAGCAATTCACCGTGCTAAAGAGATTGCAGAAAATCGAGCCCGTGCCATGATCGTCAACTTTGTTGCCGAAAAAGTGGTGCTGAAAAGCAAGCAAGGCGTAGATCAGATCTTTCAGAAGCGTGCAGATCTCAGTGATGGCACAGCGATCACCACGAGCTTACAAAAGGTAGTACAAGGTAAGCGGCAAACCCTCAAAATCAGTGGTTTGCGTACACTCAAGAAATGGAGCATGACGCACCCAGAAACTGGGCAGAAAGTCGCTGGCGCGATAGTCGTGTGGTCGCCTTCATCGCGTAACATGGCAAAGCGCATGGCGCATGCCATGCAAGGGCCAAAACAGCCCATGCCAAGCCGTACACTTCCATCTGCAACGCAGCAACCGCGCAAGTCTCGGATTATCGAATCAGTTAATATCGATACCAGCGCCTACTGAGGAAGGTTAGCATGTCGAATCATCATACTCGCGACTGGCTGGGAGAAGACTGGCTGAAACTGAAAGGGCAACTGGTAACGTTCTGCGTTCGATACGTGGCGCTGTTATATGACGATGATGAAACCTATTCCTCATCCCTTTTCAGCCAGTTTCGCGATCAGCTTTTGAGCGATTTGAATGAACGTACCAGGGCAGGGAAAGATGTTGCCGGTCTTTGGGGTGAAGCACTCGGCTTATTGGCGAGGATCGACGATTTTGCGCCTGTTCTGGATAAAGAACTGGGTCATATCAAGAAAGATATCAGCCCTGCTAAAGTGCTGGGCCAGTGCTTTGGCTTTTTTCTGGAAGAGCAACGGCGGGTTTGGTATGCCCAAGAACTGAATGAAACCAGCGCCAGAGTCAAAACCTGGGAGCGTCTGGATCGGATCAGTAAATCTTTGTTGCGGAAGGAGATGCAATCACAAGCACTGGAAACAGCAAATGTTGATCTGCATATTGATCGCTGTACAGAGGGTCACTTCAAAAAGCTGCACCAGCACATCAGGGAACATCACCGCAAAGATTACAACTATCCACAAAGCCTCAACAATATCCGTGATTTTTTTTACCTGTTTTGCAAATGTTGCCGCAAGCGCGCCAATGTTGACCTGCAACAAGATGACTATTATTCATTATCCAAAGGTGGAATTTCGACATTGGTGGAAAAGTTGTTCAACACCCAAAGTGCTGAAGTGCTGCAACAGTGCTTGCATCAACTTAACCAGGAACAAAGCGAAATATTGGATATTGAATTCAAATTGGGTATTCATAGCGTGATATATCATTCCGCAACGGGTTACCGTAAGGACAAAGGTATGACTAAACACACCTACGACATCACCAAACAGCAGGCATTGCGCCAATTGGGTGAGTGTTTCGAAAATGCTTACCCCCAAATTGGTGCAGGAGTGAACCGATGAAAACTGAATCAATGCAAGCATTGCTAGCAGCCATGCTGGATCAACAACAGGTAGAAGAAGAAACCCGGGTGCTGGAGGATAGCCGAATGCGCGAATCCCTGACTACGGGACCTGAGCTTACTGATAGCGAGAAAACATTGCTGCTTCGCTCTCCCTTGGCGCGTTATCGGTATCAAGACATGCAGACACAGATTAGCGAAGAAATCGCCGAAACCCTGCATCGCCAAAATATCAACACCCGTATTTTGCCTTTGGCAGCGGCAGACCATTCAGACACCCAAACATTTACCTGCACAGGTTACAAGGTTATACTCTATGACAAGCATGAGTATGGCGTTCCCTGGATGCTTCTGTTGCAACTGGACAAGGCATTTCAAGATGCCCTGAAGCCGCTTACCAAGTTGCGGTTGATTGATTCCGGTGGTTTGGAGTGGATGAAAGGTCAACCCGACGCCAATGGCGAACTCGTGGCCAACTGGACAGACGCCGACACCAACTTGGTGGAACGCGCCAAGAAGTATTCACTGAATCTGGAGATTATGGACTAACCGTTATCATGGAAGAGGCTGTCGCAGTATTTTTCCCCTCAGTGCATGGTGACGATGCAGGCGAGCTAATCGCCTTGCAATGCTTCCCTGACGAGCAGTTGCGCAGTATGGTTAAAGTGACCAGCGGCATCGACGACACCCCCGCACGCAACATTATTGGCGCTTCCCGCTATGACGAAAACACCAGCCAGAGTCTTCTGGTCAATGTGTCCAACCCCAACTTCAGCGGCCGCAGCTATGGACTGGCGCTGGCATTGGCAGACAAAATCGTACGTCATGGCGAGATTGAAGGCACTGGGAGAGTCATTGCCACTGGCTTGATCGAAGCGGATGGCTGTGGTCGCGTGGATAAGGTCGATGCCTTTCAAACCAAGCTCCGTTTTCTTCTTGGCGAAGGAAAACCAGGCGATGTGTTTGTCTTCCCCACAGCCAATCTGCTTCCAGACAATTCAGAACAACAGCAGTTGTTCCGTAAGCTCAAGGAAAAAGGTATCAGTCTACTCTCTATTGCACACGTATCAGGTGGTGCAGGCAGACTCTGGCACAGTTTTGATGGAGCTGTTAAATCAGAAGCAGATCAAAACAAAAATGCCAGAGCCTGGAACAAGCGTATTGCCATTGCCGCCGCCATGCTCCTGGCTGTGGTTGCTCTAGTAGCACTGATCACCAACAAAGACACTATCCAGACTTTGTTCGTACCAGCGTTGACAAAAGAAGCGGCGAATCAAACTACAGTACATTCCGTAGCTCCCCCCGTTGCCACTCTGCAAGATCCCGAGATAGTGCTGGATAAGCGATCTGAAAAGGGAACAGAACAACAGGTTCCGAGAGTTGTCGCTGAAACCAAGCAGCAGTCTCCAAAACCAGTTGAACCGACACAACAGGGCAAACCAACAACCGAGAAAAAACACTGGTTCATCCAATCTGTGGATGTTCCTACGGATGCTTATTAATACTCGCAGGTGGCCACGCCCCGCCATTTGCAACGGATGGAATAAGGGGCAACAAAGGGAAAAATGTTATGGAACTACGTCAGAAATATTGGGCAATGCCAATTGAAGAGCTTGACGCAATGTTGGCCAGCGGCAATCTGACTGAAGAAGAAGCAAGAGTGTGTCGCGAAGTAAGGCAAGAACACCATAACCTGGCAGAAAGCCTTCGTAAAAAACAACAAGCAAGTGGTTCCTCGAATGCAAATGATTATGGCGCCGCTATTGCTGCAAGCAAATTTATCTCATTCAT
>CAYXOS010000125.1:0-8243 GCA_964467115.1 uncultured Sedimenticola sp. | reverse complement strand
GCCGCCTCGGTCTTGCCCGCGCCGGTGACGTCTTCCAGGATGAACAACTGCGGCTGGCCCTCGATGGGCAGATCGAGGCAGGCCTGTTGCAGGGGCGTCGGCGTGTCAAGGTAGTCGAACAGTTCGCGGGGTTTCTCAAGGGCTCGGACGGGCGGCGGCAGAATGCCCGCACTGGCTACAGCTTCCCGTGCGGCGGGTAAGGCGTACTGTTCCCAATATTCGGACAGGGGTATGGGCTGATCGCGATAGCGGAAACGCTCACTATCGGAACCCAGCCAGTCAGCCAGCACGGCGATGCCCGCCAGCAGCCAGCTTGACTGATGCTGGCGTTTGGAAAAAGCCGGTTCTTGGAAATGCTGTCTCAGTTCCGACAAGTCAGGCTGGATCAATGCCTGCCAATCCCGACAGAAGGCCAGCGCCGCCTGTTGGTCAAAATCCCTGAAATGCCCCTTGATGCGCTCATCATGACCGGCATTGTCGGGCGGCCAGCCGTGATGGCCGGTTGCCGCCGCCAGCCAGTAATCCATGCCCTCATCGATGAAGTCTTGCAGATCCTCATCGTTGGGATCGAACAGTTCATCGCGCAGGAACTGCCGCCATAGCATCCAGCCCAGGGCGTCGTGACGGACGCTGTAATTGCGCTTGCGGATTTTCTCATCCGGCCAGAACACAAAGCGCAGGTCTTCACGAAGCTGCTGGAAGGCTTCGGCAAACTTGCCCAGATCATGTAGTCCAAGCAGAAAGACACACCAGGGCTTGGCTTGCTCTGGTGGCAGACCCATGGCAGCCGCTAGACGGCGAAGCAGTTCCGGCCGCTGTTCCAGCAGTGTGATCGCCACTGCAGCAACATCCAGACAGTGATACACCAGCAGGTGGCAGCCTTGGTCTTCTTTTCCAGCCTTGCCCCAGTAGGCATACATAAAATCCATTTGCAGTATCCTTTGTATCCAAACTGGCTTCTATCCTACCAGAACAATTGTTCACAGAGTGAGACTGACCGTACTACACTAATAGTTGTGTACTGAGATCAAGACCCAACGTGATTGTAAGCAACTGTTTGTCGTCAACGACAGAGCAATACGCCTGATTTTCTCGGGACGCTGATTTATTCCAGACGAAGCAGATTGTCTTTGTTTCCAGCAAAGCGCTTCCATAGCTCGGCATAGTTTTGATCACCACCAGGGTAGGTTTCCTCTGGGGCTACGTCTGCCAGGGGTTTGAGCACAAAAGCATATTTGAGTATTTCATCGCGGGGAATTCCCTGGGCTTCATCCACCAAGCTTCCCCAGGTGAGCAAGTCCAGATCCAGGGTGCGAGAGGCGAATTTGTTGTCACCGCGAATCCGCCCCTGGCGATCTTCGATATCACGTAGTTGCTGACGTAGTTGTTTGGGGCTGAGTTCTGTATCAATACCGATCACCAGATTGAGAAAGTCGTCACCTTCAAAGCCTTCTGCCTTGGTCAGGTATATGGGCGACAGCAGTAGTGTGCCAAATCTCTGAGCCAGATGATCAATGGCGTCGCGGATGTTTTTTTCTTTATCGACATTGCTGCCTGCGGAAATCCATACCCGGGTCATTGGTTCTTGCTCCCGCGTTCAATGATCACCCCTACAGAAGCGGCCTGTTTTATCGCATCAGGTTTGTGCAAGGTCAGGCGCAACCAGGTGACGCCAAATTCCTGCATCAACAGGGCAGCACATTGTTCAGCCAGGGTTTCCACCAGTTGAAATTCGCTCCCTGCCACATAGCTGGTGATGCGCTTGGCGATGGCATGATAATCCAGCGCATCTTGAATCCGATCTGTACTTGCCGCAGCTTTGACGTTGGCGGCGAGTTCCAGATCCATAGTCAAAGGTTGGCGGATTTCACGCTCCCAGTCGTACACACCAATAACCGCTTCGAGTTGAAGCTGCTGCAAAAAAACAATGTCCATGCATCATGCCAGTAGAGAAAACAGGGAGGAATAGCTTACCATAGGGCTGTGTTTGTTCATGGATTCTGAAATCATGCTCTATTTGCTTGTACCTTTTGCCTATTTGTTGGGTTCTATCTCCAGCGCCATCATCGTCTGTCGCCTCATGGGTTTGCCTGATCCTCGCACCCAGGGCTCGAATAATCCTGGCGCAACCAACGTGTTGCGACTCGGTGGCAAGAAGGCGGCCGCGATCACTCTGCTGGGCGATGCCCTCAAGGGACTGATTCCGGTACTGATCGCCCATGCGTTGAACGCCTCGGCATTGATTATTGCCTTGACCGGCATGGCAGCCTTTCTCGGGCACTTGTATCCCGTGTTTTTTGGCTTCAAAGGCGGCAAGGGCGTAGCAACTGCCATGGGCGTACAGTTTGGGCTGTCGTGGATGATCGGACTGAGCGTGGTGACGATCTGGCTGTTCATCGCAAAAATCATGAACATCTCATCCCTGGCTGGACTGGTTGCCATGGCGGCAGCGCCACTGATCGTATGGTGGTTTTGGCCAGCTCCTGAAGTCATCATCATGCAGGTAGTCATGAGCATTCTGCTGTTCTGGCGACACCGCAGCAATATTCAGAATTTGCTCAGCGGCAAAGAAGGGAAAATCAGCAAGGAAGGTGGAAAAGCAAGTGCGGACTAGGCGACTAAAACTCTCGGCACCAGCATCAAAGGTGATACTCACCCCGAAGGCGGCTGTAAATCTATCAATGACCAGCGCGGCTTGGCGAAAAATGCCAGCCCCATATCTGCCCCCGCCTTGAGTCGCTGCCAACCGGCATAGGCAATCATGGCGCCGTTGTCGGTACAAAAATCCAGACGCGGATAAAAAGCACTCCCTTCTTCTTCCATCATCATCTGGTTCATTTTTTCCCGCAGCCGTTGATTCGCTGCCACCCCTCCTGCCAACACCAGGGTTTTGACCTTGGCTTGCTGCACCGCACGACGGCACTTGATCATCAGGGTATCCACTACCGCATCCTCAAATGCCCTCGCAATATCGTTCTTTAGGGTTTCCAAATCCTCCCCTTGCAAGCCTGCGGATTCTTTCTGCATGGTGGTCAGGGCATAAGTCTTCAAACCGCTGAAGCTGAAATCCAGCCCGGGTCTGTCTGTCATGGGACGTGGAAAGCGAAAACGTTGCGCATTTCCCAGGGTAGCTCTGGCAGCAATTGCGGGGCCACCGGGATAGCCCAGCCCCATCATTTTGGCGCTTTTGTCAAATGCCTCCCCGGCAGCATCATCCAGGGATTCACCCAACAACTGATACTGCCCAATGCCATCCACTTTGACCAACATGGTATGACCACCAGACACCAGTAGCGCCACAAAAGGAAATGCCGGTGGCTGATCTTCCAGCATGGGTGCCAGCAAATGCCCTTCCATATGATGCACTTCCACCGCCGGCACGTTCCAGGTCCAGGCAAGACTGCGCCCCACAGCGGCACCGGAGAGCAATGCCCCCGCCAAGCCGGGACCTGCAGTATAGGCAACCCCCTGAATATCCGTGCTTTTCATCGATGCTTGATCCATGGTGGCGCGAATCAGGGGAATCAGTTTGCGCACATGATCCCGCGATGCCAGTTCCGGCACCACCCCGCCATATTCCGCATGCAATGCCACCTGAGAATAGAGCTGGTGCGCCACCAACCCCTGTTCACTGGAATAGATTGCGACCCCGGTTTCGTCGCATGATGTTTCGATGCCCAATATATTCAATTGCAAATCCTGAGAGAAAGGGATAAAATCCCGCGCCTTGCTGCCTGAGAACCATTTGGTCTTCGGCAAAACGACTCAGTTTACTAGTTTATATAGAGGAAGCAATGCCTAGCGTACGCGTAAAAGATAACGAACCATTTGAAGTGGCAATGCGCCGTTTCAAACGCTCTTGTGAAAAAGCCGGTATCCTGGCTGAAGTTCGCCGCCGCGAATTCTACGAAAAGCCCACCTGGGAGCGTAAGCGTAAAGCCGCTGCTGCAGTAAAACGCTGGCAGAAAAAGATTTCTCGCGAATCCCGTCGTTTCGACCGCGCATACTGAGTTCTCCTGTGTCTGCGCTCAAGCAACGCATTACTGACGACATGAAAGCCGCCATGAAAAGCGGCGACAAGTCTCGCCTGGGCGTTATTCGCCTGATGCTTGCTGCCCTCAAACAGATTGAGGTGGACGAGCGTATCGAACTGGATGATGCGCGGGTACTGACGGTGCTGGACAAAATGGTCAAGCAACGTCGCGACTCCATCACCCAGTACGAAAATGCCGGACGCACGGAATTGGCAGATCAGGAAAAGTTCGAAATCGGCATCATCCAGGAATACCTGCCACAGCAGTTATCTGACGATGAGATCGCCGCTTTGATCGACGATGCCATGCAAGCAACTGGCGCAGCCTCCATGAAGGACATGGGCAAGCTCATGGGCATTCTCAAACCCAAGTTGCAAGGACGTGCCGATATGGGGGCTGTCAGCGCCCAGATCAAGCAGAAACTTGCTGGCTGATTCCTGCTAGACTTCCGGGGTGGCCGGAAAGATCCCTCCAGAGTTTATTGACGACCTGCTGACTCGGGTCGATGTGGTTGATATTGTCAACCAACGCGTCCCCCTGCGCCGAGCAGGTGGCGAATATAAGGCGTGTTGCCCTTTTCACGACGAAAAAACCCCCTCTTTTACCGTCAGCCCCAGTAAACAGTTCTATCATTGCTTCGGCTGTGGCGCTCACGGCAGCGCTTTGGGCTTCCTGATGGAATACGACCGGCTCAGCTTTCCCGAAGCTGTAGAAGAACTGGCTACCAGCGTTGGGCTGGAACTTCCCAACGAAATTGCCTTCCAGCAAGGCCCGGACAATCGCCCCCTATATCAACTCATGGACAAAGCAGCTGACTTCTATACCGAGCAACTGCGGCAACACCCTCAATCCCCTGGCGCTACCGATTATCTCAAACAACGAGGGCTATCCGGGGAGATATGCCAAACCTACCGCATTGGCTTTGCTCCCCCGGGCTGGAATAACTTGATGCAAACATTGGGCAGCAGTGGTGAAAGCCTCCGGCAACTGGAAACTGCGGGGCTGATTTCCTCCAACAACGGCAAACAATACGACCGTTTTCGCGACCGCATCATGTTCCCCATTCACGATAGCCGCGGACGGGTGGTAGGATTTGGCGGTCGGGTCATGGGCGACGACAGCCCCAAATACCTTAATTCCCCAGAGACGCCCATCTTCCATAAGGGAAAAGAGCTCTACGGATTGTATGAAGCACGCAAGGCACTCAAGGATTTACCCTCACTCCTGGTGGTAGAAGGTTACATGGACGTTGTGGCCCTGGCTCAGTTTGGCATTCAAAATGTAGTTGCAACCCTGGGAACAGCCACCACCACCGATCACCTGGAAAAATTGTTCCGCAGCGCACCACAAGTCATCTTCTGTTTTGATGGCGATCGCGCAGGTAAAGATGCTGCCTGGAAAGCCCTGGAGACCTGCCTGCCCCTGTTACGCGATGGCCGTCAGGCAAGCTTCCTTTTTCTTCCTGATGGAGAAGACCCCGACAGCCAGGTCAGAAAACAGGGGAAAGAGGCCTTTCTGGCACAAATGGAACAATCACTTCCCTTATCCGAATTTCTTTTCAACAAACTCGCTGAACAAGTGGATATGACCACCCTGGATGGCAGGGCGCGTCTGGTCACCCTGGCAACGCCTTTCATCAACAAGTTGCCACAAGGGGTCTTCAGAGACATGCTCAACCAACAGCTGGCGCGACTGTCCGGCAGTAAAACTCCGTCCACACAGCACAAGAAAACCCCAACCCGGTCACAATTTAAGCGTTCCAGCCCGATGCTGATGAAACCCGCGCATCGCGCTATCGCACTGTTGTTACAACACCCAGAACTTGCAACAGAGGAAAACCTGCCTTCAGAATGGCGGAAACTGGATAGCCCAGCTGCGGAAATTCTTAAAAAGATGCTTGAAATCCTGCAACAAAACCCCACCTACAGCACAGCCGTACTGGTAGAACACTGGGAAGATGACGCCATTCGCCGCCACCTGGGAAAGCTTGCAACCACCGACTTGGCAGTAACCGGCGACCAGAGCGTCCAGTTCATCGGTTGCCTGCAACGGCTGGAAAAAGAAGCCCGGCAACAACTGGGCAGACAGGTGCGTAATAAACTCAGACCTTCAGATATGACGGAAGAAGAGAAAAATCTGCTACGCAAGCTATACTCAGGCAAGAAGGATCAATAATTTTTTGGCTGCGGATAATTTGCAGAAGTAACACCTATGACGGTATAATGCGGAGTTCTCTTTTGAGAGCCCTACTATAACCAAACTCGCGAGCATTATGGACCAGCAAAAGTCTCAATCCCGTATCAAAGATCTGATCACCAAAGGCAAAGAACAGGGTTTTCTTACCTATGCCGAGGTAAACGATCATCTCCCTGACACCATTGTCGATTCAGATCAGATTGAAGACATCATTCGCATGATCAATGAAGTCGGTATTCCGGTATATGAAGCACCACCGGACAAAGACGACACCACCATCAATGCCGATGCTGTCCCTACTGACGAAGAAACCGCCGAAGCTGCTGCCCTGGCACTGGCCTCCGTGGATAGCGAATTTGGTCGCACCACTGACCCTGTGCGTATGTATATGCGTGAAATGGGCACTGTAGAACTTCTGACTCGTGAAGACGAATTGCGCATTGCCAAGCGCATCGAAGACGGTCTCAACCAGGTTGGTGCTGCCCTTGCCGCCTTCCCACCTGCTGTCGAGTTTCTGACCAACAAAATTATTGCTGCCGAAGCCGAAGAAGCCAAATATTCCGATGTCATCGTTGCTCTCATCGACCCCAACGAACCTGACATCCCTACGCCCCCTGCCCCTCCTTCCGCCAAAAAGGACGATGACGAGGAAGTGGACACTGGCCCTGATCCCCAGTTGATCATCGACAAAACTGTCGAACTAACCAAGGCGCACAAGAGCTGGCAACGGCATTTGAGCAAACACGGCAACGACGACAAGGCAAAAAAACTCAGCGGACGCATCGTTGAGATTTTTACCGAAATCAAGCTCAACCCACAGCTTTTCATTCGCATGGCTAACACCCTGCATGATGCAGTCGCCAACATTCGCCAGCAAGAACGCGTGGTGCTTGATTTGTGCGTCAACAATGCCGGCATGCCTCGCCGCGATTTCATCACCAACTTCCCCAAGAACGAAACCAATCTCGACTGGGTGAAAGAACAGAGCAAGGGAAACAAGCCTCACGCTGAAAAACTCAAAGCTTTGGCTGAAGACATTACCCGCGCTCAGCGAAAGCTGGCTGCCGTCGAAGAACAGTGCGGTCTGAGCATTGCCGATATCAAAGAGATCAATCGCCGTATTTCTATTGGTGAAGCCAAGGCTCGTCGCGCCAAGAAAGAAATGGTTGAAGCCAATCTGCGTCTGGTTATCTCGATTGCCAAGAAATACACCAACCGTGGATTGCAATTCCTCGACCTGATTCAGGAAGGCAACATCGGCTTGATGAAAGCCGTGGACAAGTTCGAGTATCGTCGCGGCTACAAATTTTCTACCTATGCCACCTGGTGGATTCGCCAAGCCATCACCCGCTCCATTGCGGATCAGGCACGTACCATTCGTATTCCGGTACACATGATCGAAACCATCAACAAACTGAATCGCATCTCTCGGCAAATGATTCAGGAAAAAGGGCGTGAACCTACGCCTGAAGAATTGTCCGAGCGCATGGAAATGCCGGAAGACAAAGTACGCAAAGTTCTGAAAATTGCCAAAGAGCCAATTTCCATGGAAACCCCCATCGGTGATGACGAAGATTCCCATCTGGGCGATTTCATCGAAGACCAGGGCGCCATCTCTCCCATGGATTCCGCCACTATGGAAGGTCTGCGCGAATCTACCCAAAACATGCTCTCAGGACTGACACCACGAGAAGCCAAGGTGTTGCGCATGCGCTTCGGTATCGACATGAATACCGATCACACCCTCGAAGAAGTGGGCAAACAATTCGACGTTACCCGCGAGCGTATTCGTCAAATAGAAGCCAAGGCACTAAGAAAGTTGCGTCATCCCACAAGATCAGAGAAAATGCGCAGCTTCCTGGATGGAGACTCTTCATAAGCGCTCCAGAAAGACAGCTTCAACACACTATTTGGCACAAACTCCCAATAAATCATGGGCCCTTAGCTCAGTTGGTTAGAGCAGTCGACTCATAATCGATTGGTCGAAGGTTCAAGTCCTTCAGGGCCCACCAT
>CAYXOS010000124.1:0-8423 GCA_964467115.1 uncultured Sedimenticola sp. | reverse complement strand
AGCCCGGGAATAGGCGTATCATACCTGATTCAGTTTTATCGTTCCCTTTTACAAAAATATGAGCAAAGCTTACTTTCGTTGGATACTCAGCCATCCCTGGACAGTGGTTCTTGTCAGTGTTGCCCTGGTTGTGCTTATGGCGTCTGGAGCACGATTCCTGAGTTTCAATAACGATTATCGGATGTTTTTTGGTGAAGACAACCCGCAATTGCTGGCTTTTGAAGCATTGCAAAATACCTACACCAAAACGGATAATGTCTTGTTTGTGGTATCACCCAAGGATGGTGATGTTTTTACCCCCAGCACCCTGGCAAGCGTTGAATGGCTGACCAAGGAGTCCTGGCAGATTCCGTATTCCCTGCGTGTAGATTCCATCAGTAACTACCAGCATACCGAAGCAGAAGAGGATGATTTGCGGGTCGCTGACCTGGTAGAAGATGCAAACTCATTGAAGCCTGAGCAATTGCAGAAAATCAAACAGATTGCTTTGCACGAACCCTTGCTGCTGAATCGTCTCATTTCGCCGGATGCGGCGCATACGGGCATCAATATTACGGTACAACTTCCCGGAAAAAAGCTGGATGAAGTGCCGGAAGTTGCTGCCTTTGCCGAAAAACTGGCGCAACGCGCCATGCAGAAGAATCCTGACGTCAAAGTGCGTGTTACCGGGCTGGTGGCAATGAATGCCACTTTCCCGAAGATGTCCCAGCATGATATGAAAAATTTGTATCCGCTGATGTTGTTGATCATATTGCTGGCAATGGCATTTATGCTGCGCTCTTTCTCCGGTGTTGTGGTGTCCATGCTGGTATTGCTGTTTTCGGTGTTTTCCACCCTGGGACTGACGGGATGGCTGGGGATGAAAATGAGTCCGCCCACCACCAGTGCGCCGGTTATGGTTATGACGCTGGCAGTGGCTGATTGTATCCACATTATCGTGTTGTTCCTGCAGCGGATGCGCAAGGGTGAGGATAAAATGACTGCCATGATGGAAAGTTTGCGCCTGAATCTGGGGCCGGTTTTCTTGACCTCGATTACCACTGCCATTGGTTTTCTCAGTCTCAATTTCAGCGATGCTCCACCATTCCGCGACTTGGGTAATATGGCGGCCATGGGTGTGATGGTGGCGTTCCTGCTATCCCTGAGTTTTTTACCCGCATTGCTGATGATTTTGCCAATCAAGCCCGGTACCCTCCACACCCGAGGTCAAGGGGTGATGGATCAGTTGGGAGATTTTGTCATCCAACACCGTAGTCGCCTGTTCTGGGGGATGACTGCAATTATCGTATTGCTCATCAGTCAGGTGCCGCGGAATCAGCTCAATGATGAATTCATCAAATATTTCAGTGAAAACGTGCCATTTCGCGTTGATACGGATTATGCCGTAGAACATCTGACGGGTATTTATCTGTTGGAATATTCCTTGCCTGCTGGTGGAAATGGCATGATCGCCAATCCAGATTATCTGCGTCATATAGACGCATTTGCCAACTGGCTTCGTCAGCAGCCAGAAGTGTTGCATGTGAATACTCTCAGCGACATCATGAAGCGCTTGAACAAGAATATGCATGGTGATGATCCGTCTTGGTACAAGTTGCCAGACAATCAGGAATTAGCTGCCCAGTATTTATTGCTGTATGAGTTTTCTTTGCCCTTTGGTCTGGATTTGAACAACCAGATCAATGTTAAAAAGTCAGCTACGCGGCTGACGGCGAGCTTGAAGAGCATATCATCTGAGCAATTACTGGCACTGGACAGGAAGGCATCAGAATGGCTGAAAGCCAATGCGCCAGATTATATGTATGCCCATGGTGCCAGCCCATCGGTGATGTTTGCCAATATCGGGCATCGTAATATTCGTGCCATGCTGGAAGGAACAACTGTCGCCCTGGTGATTATTTCTCTGATTCTGATGTTTTCCCTGCGCTCGGTGCGTATTGGTTTGCTGAGCCTTATTCCCAATCTGGTGCCTATTGGTATGGCATTTGGACTATGGGGTATATTTGTCGGGCAGGTGGGGTTGGCGCTGTCTGTGGTCAGTGGTATGACCATCGGTATCGTGGTGGATGATACGGTGCATTTTTTGAGTAAATATCTGCGTGCCCGACGTGAACAAGGGTTGAGTTCGGAGCAGGCAGTCCGCTATGCATTCCATACCGTGGGTACGGCCTTGTGGGTAACCACCTTGGTTTTGATGCTGGGGTTTGGGGTGTTGGCGTTCTCGGATTTTAAATTGAATGCAAGTATGGGGCTGCTGACCGCCATTACCATTGGCTTGGCATTGTTGGCAGATTTCTTTTTCTTGCCCACGTTGCTGATGAAGTTTGGAGATAAAGAAAAATGAATAGATTGTTGTTGGCTCTAGTACTGGTAGGTTGTAGCTTTGCGGTATTGGCTGAAACTGCTGAAGAAAAAGGTTTGAACATCGCACAGGAAGTTGATCGTCGTGATACGGGCTGGGGTGACTTCCAGGCAAAGATGAGCATGTTATTGAAAAATCGCCAAGGTGAAGAGAGCCTGCGGCAGATGCGGGTCAAATCCCTGGAAGTGGATGGTGATGGGGACAAGAGCCTGATCGTGTTTGATGAGCCAAAAGATGTGAAAGGTACGGCGTTACTGACCTTTTCTCACAAAGTGAAAGACGATGATCAGTGGTTGTATCTGCCTGCGCTGAAACGGGTCAAACGGATTGCATCACGCAACAAGTCCGGCCCTTTCATGGGCAGTGAATTTGCGTTCGAAGATCTGGCATCCCAAGAAGTCGAGAAATACACCTACAAATATATCAAGGATGATGAATTGAATGGCACGCCCATATTGGTTATGGAGCGTTATCCGGTGAGTAAATATTCGGGTTATACCCGCCAATTGGTGTCTATCGACAAGCAGCGTTATATTCCGCTCAAAATCGAATTTTATGATCGCAAGAACTCACTATTGAAAACCCTGGTGTTCAGTGGTTATCAACAGTATCTGGATAATTACTGGCGGGCAGATGAAATGTTCATGCAAAATCATCAAACCGGTAAAAGTACCTTATTGACTTGGAAGGACTACAGATTTGGAAATGGTCTGAAAGACAGTAATTTCACCCGTAACAGTCTGAAAAGAACGCGCTGATTGGCATGAGCAGAGTAGGGCTGACAGGGGTGTTGCTATTGGCATCGGCAAGCGTTCATGCCTGGCAGTTCGCCGGTAACATGGCCGTGGAAGGACGAGGTTTCTTCCAGTCTGCTTTGGATTCACGCCAATATGACAGTGACTATTCCTTTAGCATTGAGCCGGAGTTTTCCCAACAATGGGATGATGATCGTCAGAGCTTTGTGTTTCGGCCTTTCGCCCGTATTGACCGCTATGATGAAGAGCGCAGTCATTGGGATGTAAGAGAATTGCAATGGATTTATGCGGGTGATGGCTGGGAAACCCGTCTCGGTGTTGGAAAGGTTTATTGGGGTGTTACCGAAGCCTTGCACTTGATCGATATCGTCAACCAGACTGATCTGGTAGAAAATATCGATGGTGAACAAAAGCTTGGACAACCCATGGCAAAATTATCTCTGGAAAAAGACTGGGGTACCCTGGATTTCTTCCTCTTGCCTGGGTTTAGAGAACGCACTTTTCCTGGTGAAGAAGGGCGTTTACGCACCCATCCCCGGGTAGATGCCGATTTGGTGGAATACGAATCCTCCGCTGAGCAACGCCATGTGGATTATGCCCTGCGCTGGTCGCACTATGTCGGTGATTGGGATTTTGGCCTGTCCTGGTTTCAGGGCACCGGGCGTGATCCCTTGTTCAAACCCACATTTACCAACCAGGGCGAACTGGTGCTTGCGCCTTATTATGAACAGATAGAACAGGCAAGTGTCGATCTGCAGGCAACCCTGGGTGAATGGTTGTGGAAGCTGGAAGCTTTGTACCGAAATGGTCAGGATGACGGCTATTACGCCGTTACGGGGGGATTCGAATACACTCAGGTGGGCATTATGGACACTGCGGCAGATCTGGGCGTGGTTGCAGAGCTAATGGTTGATGAGCGGGGCAATGAGGCGAATACCCCATTCAATCATGACCTGTTTATGGGGTTGCGCTGGACAGCCAACGATACACAAAGCCTGGCGATCCTGGCAGGCACCATCGTTGATTGGGAGAACGGCTCGACCTTGCTCAACATTGAAGCCAGTCGCCGCTTGGGGCAGTCGTACTTACTCACCGTACAGTTACGCAGTTGGCTCAATATTGATGAACCTGACCCTCAATATGTTTTTCGCCAGGATGATTACCTGCAGATAGAGCTGGCGAGGTATTTCTAGCCTTTTCCCCTGTTATTCTAACTTGGGCGCTTCCCCGGCGGCCATGGCAGCTGAATCCAGTATTTTCGGTTGTCAGGTCAGGTTTTCTTTTCCGGGTAAACCCACAGGGAGCCTGATTCCATTTTCACCGGATAGGTACAGATGGGTTCGTCCGCGGGGTCGGTTTCCGGTGCGCCGCTTTCCAGATCGAAGTAGCTGCCATGCAGTGAACACTTGATTCGTCCATTCTGTATGCAGCCGAGAAACAAAGAATAGTCTTCATGGCTGCACATTTCATCGACAACATGGAATTTGCCATCGGCGTTACATAACAGCAAGGCTTTTTCTCCCACTGTAATGCGCTTCATTTGCCCAGGAGCAAGATCATCCACACCCCCGATTTTTATCCATGCTGTCATGCCTATTTAACCCGGTTGGCGGCTTTGCCTGAATCGAGTACAGCGCGTATAGCATCGGCAGCAGATTTGAGATCGTCGTGTTTGCCCATGTGTTTGAGGATCAAGGCGCCGGTATAAACCAGGGAGTCATAGGTAATGCCTTGTTTGCCATTGAGTGCCTGCATACCCGCATCGGCTGCCGCCATCGCCGTATCCTTGATATCCACGGCAATGCTGATTTCATCACCAGGGCGGCTGGTTTTGGGTAAATCTTCAGGCAGGGGGACAGCGCGCAGGCTTTGTTCGATATCAACCATATTTGGGTGTATATCCACGCCAATCTCTTCACCGCGATCATGGTAGCTGAAATACTTACCGTCCTGACGCAGGGAAGGGATAATACCGCCTTCAACTCCGCGAATCAGCATGGCTGAATCGAAACCCACATGTCGTGCCAGCATGGCATAAATAGGGGGATAAGGTTTGTGCACATAACCGCTGACGAAATGGGTTTGCTGTTTTCCCATGACAGGTTTTGCCAATACTTCTACCGTGGTCAACACCTGGCGTTTGATCATTTGTGTCCGCAGTGGAATCAAATCATGCAGGGGTTTGCAGAAATTTGCCTGGTCGAGGTAGCTCCATCCCAGATCAGCATCGCTCAAGCGTGCAGCAGCCTCTTGGGGGCTGAGATCAACGGCAGCACCTGCGGCTTCCAATACATGTCGATGAGTGACGCCATATTTTGGACCTACAGCATCCAAACCGTGAGAGATGGGGTGTAAGCCGCATTCTGCCAGCAGCGGGGGCAGGAAGGGGGCCGCAGGTAAAGTGCGGTTGTATCCATCATAGGGATCTGCGATATCGACCACATGGTCAACGTCGGCGGTTACGCCATCAACCATTTCACGCACGCCATCCAATACGCCTTTAAACTCGTCATTGCTCTCACGTTTCATGCGCAGGGCAATCAGGAACAGGGCAGATTGAACGGGATCAATCTGGTCTTTCAAGATCGCAACCATGGCATCACGGGCTTCTTCAAGGGTGATGTCTTTGGAAAGCTCGGGTCCGGTGGCGATGCGTTGCAAAATGGAGCGCATCAGCAAATGCGCTTGTGTGGTATCGGTTGTTGTCATTATTTACGCCAAGTTTCGTATCAAAAATATGCTGTGCAGTATAAATAACCCAGTAAAACAGTCAACAATATTTTGTCTAAGGATATTTTATTATATCCAGCAACCTTGATTCGAGTCAGAGGTTCTGGATCATCTCAGTATTTCAATATACCTCAGGTGCCATTGATTTTTTGATCCGCCTCATTTGTTTGCGGATGTCGTGGCTTTGAAATTGATCACGGTAGTGATGACGTGATCATATTCGAAATATACGGCAAATTGTTTGTAGTCCCAGCGTGTGATGGGAGGATTACCAACGGCAGCATGGATTTGCAGCGGGTCGCCAAATTCTTGTTTGACCGCCGCCATGGATGCTCCTCTTTGGGGCTGGGGAATGTTTTTCATTTTCTCCAGTTTTACAGCGTCAATAATCAGGGTTTCGGAGATCCCGGCTGCGGGTATTGCCAGCAAGCAGCAAAGGAAGAAGAGGGTTTGTCGATTGTTCATGATAGTTTGCTCACTCGGGCATAGGTTAACCGCACCATTTTATCAATGATGCAGATTGGACAATAACTGCTACTACAAATATAGCAGAGGGAAAACCAGGAGCCGGTTAAATATACCCTCTAGCCGTGATAAGGATAAATTTATTCAGCCCCATGGTTCAATTTCTTTAGTTTATTGACCTATGGCAGTTTTTGTCGAGGGCGCATATACTAAAATATGATCCAGTACAGATTAACTTTAAATAAGGAGTGCGCCATGGGTAGAAAAAAGAAGAATAAGGAAACGTTGAAAAAATTATTGAATCGTCTCAGTAATCCACAAAAAGTGCTGGAATCTCCGAAAATCATCTCTGGCAAGAAGTTGCTGCAGTTGACGTATGAACTTGGTGAGTACCCCTATGCAGTAAAAATGGATCTGGAAGAATACGAGCAGGAAAAACACCTTCTACAGATCGAATTGCTGAAAGTACAAGCCTGGGTCAAGGAAGAGAGCAAGAAGATCCTGGCTTTGTTCGAAGGACGGGATGCGGCTGGTAAAGGCGGAACCATCAAACGCTTCATGGAACACCTCAATCCACGGGCAGCGCATGTGGTAGCACTGGAAAAACCCTCAGAGCGGGAACTTGGGCAATGGTATTTCCAGCGATATATACAGCAATTGCCGACCCGCGGTGAAATCGTACTGTTTGACCGTTCCTGGTACAACCGTGCCGGCGTAGAGCGGGTCATGGGTTTCTGTACCGACGAAGATTATCTGGAGTTTCTGCGTCAGGCTCCCCAGTTGGAGCAGATGCTGGTCAACGCGGACACCATCTTCTACAAATACTGGTTCTCGGTGAGTCGCCAGGAACAGCTGCGCCGTTTCCATTCCCGTTACCATGATCCACTCAAACACTGGAAGCTCAGCCCCATTGATTTGCAATCCCTCGAAAAATGGGATGACTACACCAATGCGCGCAAGGCGATGTTCTTTTATACAAATACAGCAGATGCTCCCTGGACAGTCGTGAAATCTGATGACAAGAAGCGAGCGCGTATCAATTGTTTGAGAGACTTTTTGTACAAACTGGAATATCCAAACAAAGACTACAATGTTGCGCGTGCCCCGGATCCTCTGATTGTAGGACCCGTTTCAAAAGCCTATAACCTGTAACTTAAGGAGTCGTATCATGGCAAAGAAAGACAAGAAAAACGTGAAAAAAGAAAAGTCCAAGGCTGAATCCAAACAGCTCAAGACCCTTGAGAAGCTGAGAAAAGCGATTAAGAAAGCAAAGAAAGCCGCAGCTGCGGCTCAACAGGCTGCCGAAGAAGTGGGTAAAGTACTTGGTAAGGCTCACGCTGCTGCAAAAGATGTTCAAAGTCAGGCAAAGAAGACTGAAAAAGCGCATTCTGAAATAAAAATGCAGTTGAAGGATAAACAAAAATATTCTGAAAAACAGGCAAAGAAGGCAGCAGCAAAAGCCAAAGCAAGGCGTGCGGCTACCCGACTGAAAAAAGCGGCCAAGCAAACACGTAAAGACGAAAAAGAGGCACAAAAGAAGAAGAAAACCCAAGCCATGAAGGTGATGGAGAAAAAAGCCTTTGCTGATGCAAAAGCAAATAAAGTAGCAAAGGCAAAGAAGAACAAGAAAACCCCGAAAAAACCAACTGGCAAGAAAAGTAAAGCCAAGCTGGTTTCCAAAAAGCAGAAACGCAAGCACAAGCGTAAGAACAAGAAATAGTCCGTAAAAAAACTACAGCAGGGAAGCTGTAGTTACGATACATGGCAGTATTCACTGCACTAATTATTTTTCTCAGAGTATCTACTCAGCATCTTGATCCGAGGAGAGGGTGAGTCATTGAATATCCAGGACGCTGTGAATACATCCATGTACGCTCTGCGGCAGCTTGACCCACATGGATGTGGGGAATGCAGGTATTGCAGGGAGCAATATATCTGCCCATGCTGCCGAAGCCCGGCTATTCAATGACTTACCCTCTCCACACAAAATTGCGCTGAGTAGTTACCTCTCAGAATAGACTAGAGCATCCTTGTGTGACGGGATCCTGCAGGCTATTCAAATTCCCATGGTTTTTGATCAGTCAGGCTTTATAATGTGCAGATGTTTTATC
>CAYXOS010000123.1:0-8483 GCA_964467115.1 uncultured Sedimenticola sp. | reverse complement strand
GGGATGCGATCCATACCCTATGGACATTGTTATCACGCCCCTCAAGAAAGAGGCGTAGCTTTTTCCAGGAATAGTCAAGAACAAGACAAGGTTGGCGTTTTTACCCATACGCGATTCATTAACAAGGTGTTGAAATACCCTGTTTTTTTCCCGTTAAGTATCCAATTCCAGTACAGCGTCCATCTCCACACCTGCTCCCTTGGGCAATGCCGCCACACCGATGGCGGCACGAGCAGGGTAAGGCTGGCTGAAATAATCCGCCATAACCTCATTCACCACAGGAAAATTGGACAAATCAGTCAGAAAAACATTCAGCTTTGCCACGTCTGAAAGATTCCCACCTGCTGCCTGAGCGACTGCTTGCAGATTATCGAAGACACGACGGATTTGCTGTTCCATATCCCCTTCGACCATTTCCATACTCTCGGGGATCAAGGGGATCTGTCCAGACATATAGACCGTAGAACCAACCTTTACTGCCTGGGAGTAGGTTCCGATTGCCTGGGGTGCATTTTCTGTGCTGATGATTTCTTTTTTCATAATTTCACCTAAACTAAAAGCTATGAGATGGTTGATTTTGACACAAATTTCCTGGCTATTGTTTGCCTGCAACGATGAACCCGCCAAGGTTATCGAGAAAGAACCTTGGTCGACTGAAGCCGAAGAGCTGTTCCAGCAAGAAGCGGTTTTACGCTATGAATTGGAGCAACAACAATACGAAGCCGCCAAACTGAAAGCTCAGGGAATCGAAGGCGCACCACCTTCCCGACGCAAGTAAGCAATCAATAACAACAGCAAAGCCAAAACCACCGCCAGACTGTTTTTCCAGATAACGAAAGGGGTTGTTCCCTGCCGGGGTTGTACCTGGGCGGTGAGGCTTCCCCGTTGGTTTTGAGCCAGTATTTTGATCAATTTTCCGCCTTCATCGATAATTGCCGAAACCCCTGTGTTGGTGGCTCGTAGCATATAGCGCCCGGTTTCCAGGGCACGCATGCGCGCCATCTCCAGATGTTGTTGCGCCGCCAGAGAGTCACCGAACCAGGCGTCATTGCTGGCATTTACCAGAAATTCTGCTTGAGGCAGTGCCTGAGCCACTTCTTCACCAAAGCTGTCCTCATAACAAATGGAAGCCCCGGCATCCATCCCCACCAGGGAAACCAGGGGAGGTTTGTCTGCATCTCCTGCCGAAAACGATGACATGGGTATGGCAAACATTTCCACCAGGGGTTTCAGTAATGAGGCAAAAGGCATAAATTCCCCAAAGGGGACAAGATGGCGTTTGAAATATTGGCCGCGCCCCGAGACGCCTAAACTGAGCAACGCATTGTATGAATGTTGTTGCTCATCATACACAGGAATTCCCAGCAACAGATCCTGTCCCTGACGTTTAAAACGCCCATGCAATGGGCGTAGAAAAGATGCTTCCACCCGATAGGAAAAGGCCGGTACCGCGGTTTCCGGCCACAGAATCAATGCACTATCCGGGTGTGCCTCACTGGTGGAAACATAGTATTCCAGGGTTGGTTTCAGTTGTGAGGGCAACCACTTTTGGTGCTGGGGAATACTCGCTTGAATGAGGGTTGCAGTAAATGCCGAGCCTTTGGTTTCTGTCCATTGCAATTGCTGCAAGCCCCAACCCCCAAACCAGATAAGAGGCAACAGCAGTATCCAGCCACTCTTCCACAAACTGATGGCTGCGGCACTCAATAATAAAGCCAGACTGACGCCATACACCCCCAGCACGGGGGCATAACCGGATAACCAGGTATCTATCTGTGAATAACCCATGGTAAGCCAGGGAAAGCCGGTAAACAGCCAACTGCGGCTCCATTCCAGCAACACCCACAGGGAAGCCAGAGACAACAACAAAGTGGCGCGACTTCCATGAGCAAAAAAGCGCTTTGCACCCCAGGTCGCCAACCCTGGAAACAGCCCCAGCATTGCGGCAAACAACAAGGTCAGGAGTATCGCCAGAGGCAGACTGACCCCACCAAACTGGGCGATACTGTTGTGTAGCCAGAACACACCAAAACCCATGCAGCCAATGCCCCATGCCCAGCCGAGGCGAAAGGCTTCGGTCGGGCTATTGGCGCGATCAATGAGCATGAACAGCAACGCCAGGGAAACAAGTGCCATCCAGCCCTGGGAAAAGGGCGCAAATGCCAACACCGCCCCCCCACCACTGACAAATGCCAGCAGGGTGCGAATCAAAACCTGTTTACTCATCAGGCTTAACGGCAGGCTTGGGGCAGATACTTACTGGCAACCGTTGATTCGACAAACTTCACCGCTTTCCCGTCTTTACCTGGTAGCAATTGTAGCTGTGATGATGACAAATCTGCATTTGCACAGCGCCAAACGATTTCTCCAGGGTTATTGCTGCTGACGTAGGGCGTGAAACGCAGGCTATCCCCGGCTATCTGACTATTGGCGTACCCAAAAGTCAGTACAATACTTCCATCAACAATCTTTGCTTCCGTGAGTAATTCTGAAGCCATGTTTTCCAGGGCATTTTCCAGTCCGGCGCTTTTTTCATCAGCCGGGGCGTAACCGTTCATGATGTAATATTCCGTGATCGCTGTTTTCGCCGCTGTTGTTTCGGCAATCAACTGCGCCACCTGCGCTCGCACTATATAGTCTTGATAGGCAGGAACAGCAATCGCCGCCAATATACCCATAGTGGCTACGGTAGTCATGGGGTTGCCATTCAACAACACCTCCAACGGGTTTGCTTCGAAAGTAAACTCCACCCTCAGGTAGGGGTCACCCAAATCCAACTGGATGCCATAACTGCCAGTTGATGGCAGCTGCAGTGTTTTCGCCCCGGGAAGCGCCAGCAAATCTGCTTTGGTTCCCACCATATCCGCCATTGTTTCCAGAACCATCAAATAGGCGTGATACAAACTCCGCGGCATTTGATCTTGCTGCACCGACAACAGCATTACTGCATTATCGGCGTGTTGGCGTTGCTGTTTGAGCAACCAGTCGCCGATACCGACGACGCGTGGGTCATTATGCCGATCAAACAAGGACTGGGGGACTTGCGAAAAGATAAGCCACTCATTCTCCTGGGTCCAATACAAGTGGGTTTTTGTAGACAAGTACATGTTGACGAAATAAGACTCCAACGCTGATCCTGACGATGGCTTTGATACCTCCTCATCTGGAATCAGCCGGAATGCCAGATGATGATAGGTATGACCATTCCGGGTTCGGGTTTCGTACTCAAGATGAGGATTTTCCGCCAGATTTTTCAACAATTGCTGCAGTCCTTTCTGATCACTTATTTTGATGCCAGAAAAGATGCCATTGCTGTCACCAAACATCAGCATCTCAGGCCCAAAGATCGCCAGCAGTTGCTCAGGGCTCATCCCCACAACCTGGGTAAACTGTTTCTTGTTTTCCTGGTATTCAGCAAATGCCTGTTGATCTCGGGCAAGCATCCCTTCCCCAATTTTCAACAATGCCGAGCCGGGCAAATTGATGGAAAACATCAAGCCCAGATCACCTCTGGCGGTGAGTGAATAGTCATTCACAATCGACGGAAACATGCGATTCAGGCTGCTTGCCTTGGGAGCATCGACAATCAGGCTCAAACGCCCTTTACCCTCACGGCTTCCCCAGCCCAGGGCAATACCACGAATACCATTCAGAGCCCCAAGTTGGGCATTGAGTGTGGGATCAGGATTCACTGTGGTGGCAATTTCAAGCAATCTGGGCAGGTCGACCCAGGCAAAAACCCCCTGGGTGCTGTCATCGACTTGTTGCTCCAGGGCGTGCATGGGATGTTGATCAACGATTTTCATCGATGCCAGCACCTTGTCCAAACTATCGCGATCTGCCCGCAAGCCAGCCAGAAGATATAAGGAGCGATTGCGGGGATTGAATTTGACCACCACGGGAAGGGTGTTTTGCCAAGTCAACTCAAACACACCATTGGCATCCATGGCACTGACTTGCTTCAATTCCCCGGGATAGGCACGCAGAAGACGTTGCAACAGGGCTTTGACCTCATCCATGCTGTCGGCTTCTATACGTGCCCGCAACAACACCTTGATATTGGGTATTTGGTTGTCCTGGGGTGCCAATGCCACGGCTTCAACAGGCGCACTCAAGCGATACAATAATTCCAGTCCCGGTGCTTCGGCTTGCAAGGCTTTGTCTTTTTCCATACTCGCCAGCAAATGCTCGGACAAATGAAGGTTCTTTCCCGCATTCTGTAGTGCTTGTTGTAAAGCCGTGCCGGGAGCCGCACCAGTGAAATCACCCGACCCCAGCAAGCGCACATAGGCAACGGTGTCATCCGGCATCATCAGGCGCAACACACCTGCAGCTTGGCTGGTCAGTGGCAGCAGCAATACCAACAGCAAACAAATTAATCTTTTCATGTTCAGTATTTCCCTTTGCGTTATCACTATATCTTTGACTGGCGGTGGCAAGGATGCCAGCATCAAGCCCCAAGGATGGGTTTACGACCTTCCCTGATCTGAATCACTGCTTGAGGAAGCATTCTGCACCCGTTCAATGTTCAGCAATCGGAGCTTGCGGCTATCCGCTCGCACCACAGTAAATCGAAAATCATCGATATCCACGCTTTCCCCCTGTTGTGGAAGATGACCAATGGCATTGACGACCATGCCAGCTATGGTGTCATAGTCTTCATCATCAAAGGACGTACCAAAAAATTCGTTGAAATCTTCTATGGTGGTATGTGCCTTAGCGGTGTACAGGCCTTCTCCCCGTTTGAGGATATAGGCACCTTCATCGAAATCATACTCGTCTTCGATTTCGCCCACGATTTGTTCCAATACGTCTTCAATGGTAATCAAGCCTGCAGCACCGCCATATTCGTCAATGACGATCGCCATATGATTGCGACTGAGACGAAACTCCTTGAGCAAGACATTGAGACGTTTGCTTTCCGGCACGAACACCGCAGAACGCAACACATCGCGCATATTGAAACTCGGGCTGCCCTGGCCACAGTATTGCAATAGGTCTTTTGCCAATAACATCCCGACCACATCGCTCTTGTCATCACCAATCACGGGAAAACGGGAGTGGGCAGATTCAGTAATCACCGGCAACAGCTCTTCAACAGACTTGTCTCTTTCCACCACCACCATCCGTGCCCGGGGAATCATGATGTCACGCACTCGCAATTCTGAAACCTGTAATACGGCTTCCATCATGGACAGGGCTTCGCCATCCATGAGATGCCTGTTTCGCGCCTGCTCCAGAATTTTCACCAGTTGCTTGCGATCTTCAGGTTCACACTGCACCAGGGGCTTCAACAACTTGCTAAGCAAGCCGCCCAGATGGCGCTGCCAAGATGATTTTTTTGTACTACTCATGGGGCTCCTTATACGGGTCAGAAATATCCATGGACTGCAACAAGCGCCGCTCCAGGTCTTCCATGTGCTGCGCCTCCACATCATCCAAATGATCAAAACCACGCAAATGCAGTACGCCGTGGACAATCATATGCGCCCAGTGATGTGCCAACAGCTTACCCTGTTGCGCGGCTTCTGCTTCGACCACAGGTGCGCAAACCAGCAGATCCCCCAAATGATTCGACACCATTCCCGGGGGCGACTCAAAGGGAAAAGACAATACATTGGTGGCTTTGTCCTTGCCCCGATACTGATGATTGAAATGTCGGCTTTCTTCTTCATCAACGACACGGATGACCATCTCCACATCCGAATCATCCTGCTCCAATGCGGTAGCAGCCCAATGCTGAAAATCTTCTTTGCCGGGGATACCGACACTGCTGCTTTCGATTTGCACTTCCAGGGTCAGACTCACTCGTCGCTGCTCTCGAATTTATCGTATGCCTGTACTACTTTTTGTACCAATGCATGACGAACCACGTCTTTCGCATTGAAAAAAGTAAAGCTGATGCCTTCGACCTTCGCCAGTATTTCCGTTGCCTGGCGCAAACCGGAACGTTGATGCCTGGGTAAATCCACCTGAGTGACATCACCAGTAATCACTGCCGTAGAACCAAAACCGATGCGGGTCAGAAACATTTTCATCTGTTCCGGAGTGGTGTTTTGCGCCTCATCCAGAATGATGAAGGATTCGTTCAGGGTACGGCCACGCATGTAGGCAAGGGGCGCAATTTCAATCACATTGCGTTCCACCAGTTTATGTACACGCTCGAAACCCAGCATTTCATACAAGGCATCGTAGAGCGGACGCAGATAGGGATCAATTTTCTGCGCCAGATCGCCGGGCAGGAAACCCAGGCGCTCCCCTGCTTCCACCGCAGGTCGTACCAACATGATACGGCGCACACGGTTGGTTTCCAGCGCTTCTACCGCACAGGCAACTGCCAGAAAGGTTTTTCCTGTACCAGCGGGACCTACACCAAAATTGATGTCGTGGCGCATCACCCGATGCAAATAAGCTTTTTGATGTGCGCCGCGCCCCCGCACCAAGCCTCGTTTGGTCTTGATCACCACTTCCGGAATATCGGGCTGGGTCGGCTGTAACAAGGCATCAACGCCAGACTCCTGAAGATGCAGATGCACCGCTGCCGGGGTGAGTATTTCATCTTCCGTGGCGAGATACAGTTGTTGCAACACATCGGCCCCCGCCTGTACCGCATCTGCTGCGCCAATGAGCCGGAAGCTGGCGCCACGATTGTTGATTTCAATACCCAAACGAACTTCCAACTGGCGCAGATGTTCATCCAACTGTCCGCAGACATTGCGTAGCCGCTCGTTGTTTTCGGGTTCCAGCTGTAAATCCAGAGACTGGGGAAGATCAGATAGCACTGCTGTGGTCATAAACTTGTTCAGGTATTTGCAATCGCAGCAACGGCAGGCTGTTGCCATTCACCGCGCAAGGAATTGGGTAGCGCCTCGGTGATACGCACCTCGGTGAACTGCCCAATAAGGGATTGTGGGCCGGCAAAATTCACCACCCGATTGTTTTCGGTACGCGCCGCCAATTCACTGGCATCCTTGCGTGCAGGGCGTTCCACCAATACCCGCTGCAGGCTTCCCACCATTTGGCGGCTGATGCGCTGGGCGTTACTGTTGATCACTTGTTGCAACTGCTGCAATCTTGCCTGTTTGGTTTCATGAGGCACATCGTCGGCAAGATCAGCTGCGGGCGTGCCAGGACGACGACTGTATATAAAGCTGAATGACTGGTCGAAACCAATCTCATCGATAAGCTTCATGGTGTGAGCAAAATCCTCATCAGTTTCCCCCGGAAAGCCAATGATGAAATCAGAAGAGATACTGATATCAGGACGAATTTCTCGCAAACGCCGAATCTTCTGCTTGTACTCAAAAGCACTATGTCCACGCTTCATTGCCATGAGAATACGATCAGAGCCAGATTGCACTGGCAGATGCAAAAAACTCACCAGCTCGGGCACGTCAGCATAAACGTCGATCAGGCTGTCGGAAAACTCCACCGGATGAGAAGTGGTGTAGCGAATGCGCTCGATGCCATCTACTGCCGCCACAAAACGAATCAGCAATGCCAGATCCGCAATTTCGCCATCATGCATCTGCCCACGATAAGCATTCACATTCTGCCCCAGCAAATTGACTTCGCGCACACCCTGGGCGGCCAACTGCGCTACTTCGGTAATAATGTCATCGAAGGGGCGGCTGATTTCTGTACCACGGGTGTAGGGTACAACGCAGAAGGTGCAATATTTGGAGCAGCCCTCCATGATGGAGACAAAGGCAGTAGGCCCTTCTGCCCGAGGTTCTGGCAGACGATCAAATTTTTCGATTTCAGGGAAGCTGACATCCACGACGGGACGATGATGCTGGCGAACATCATTCAGCATTTGCGGCAGACGATGCAGGGTTTGGGGGCCAAACACCAGGTCAACAAAAGGCGCTCGTCGACGAATGGCATCCCCCTCCTGACTGGCAACACAACCGCCCACGCCGATGATGAGCTCGGGCTTATCCTTCTTCCAGTCTTTCCAGCGCCCCAGCAGGGAAAAAACCTTTTCCTGTGCCTTCTCGCGAATGGAGCAGGTATTCAACAACAGAATATCGGCTTTTTCCGGATCCGTGGTTATTTCCATGCCATGAGAATCCCTGAGCACGTCCTCCATCTTGCTGGAGTCATACTCGTTCATCTGGCATCCAAAGGTCTTAATGTACAGCTTGCCGGGCATTCTGCGTCTATCTATAGGGAATGGCAGGAAATTGTATAACGTTCAGCCAAAGCCTGCCACGAGTAAATCCCAACAGCCGTCATTACAAACCAATCAACTCTCCGTGCAAACCCCGGTTCTGCACCGGAGACAGTAACGCCAGGCTCGCCACAGTCTCAGGATCATAATCCACCACCATTAGATGACGAGCCTTCTCATGAACGCAAGCGCTGTAAACGCCGTCGATCATGCTGACATCTCGCTCGATATCGTGGATATTTGCATCATCCAGGTCTTCATCGATATGTATCAACACATCCGTACACCAATGGGACATCGCTCTTCTCCT
>CAYXOS010000122.1:0-8521 GCA_964467115.1 uncultured Sedimenticola sp. | reverse complement strand
CGCATGTACAGGATGTACGGTATGCCGCGGGCGCAGGGCACTGGAAATGCTCCTGGCATTTCCAGCATTTCCTCCATCCCTGGAGGTCAAACGCAGGAACGGCTTAGCCCGAAAAATTCATAAATTACACGCGCCCTCGCTTGTTTCTTGTTTCCACAAGAGATTTTCTTCAGTTGCACGTAATCGCGGATACGCGACGCCTTCAGAAAACCCCTTGTGAAAACAATCTCCTGCGCGATCATCACGTGAATTTATGAAATTTCCGGCTTAGATGCAAGATGCGGGTTTATAGACAGATCAGTGCTTCCCCGGAATTAGGTATTTATCTTTTAACCAAGGGCGCATACAATACGCGCCTTTAATTCACGTGGTCTTTGGTAGGGATCACCACTGAGGAAAACTCATGCCAGAAATTACACTTCCTGACGGCTCCAAACGATCTTTCGATCATCCAATAACTGTCGCTGATATTGCTGCTGATATCGGTCCTGGTCTGGCAAAGGCAACTTTGGCGGGCAAGGTCAATGGCGAGTTGATCGATGCATCTATTCCTATAGATACAGATGCGGATGTTGCCATTGTTACTGATCGTGATGAGGAAGGTCTGGAAGTTATTCGCCATTCTACGGCGCATCTGTTGGCAATGGCGGTCAAGGCGTTGTTTCCAGAGGCACAAGTAACTATAGGACCTGTGATTGATAACGGTTTCTACTACGATTTTTCCTATGCTCGACCATTTACCCCCGAAGATCTGGAAGCCATCGAAAAAAAGATGGCCGAACTTGCCAAAGCAGATTACACAATTACGCGTGAAGTGATGTCCAGGGATGCTGCTGTGGCGTTTTTCCGGGATCAGGGGGAGGCGTACAAAGCGGAAATCATTGAGTCCATCCCCGCAAATGAAGATTTATCTTTATACACTCAGGGAGAATTTACCGACCTGTGCAGAGGGCCTCATGTACCCAGTACGGGCAAGCTCAAGGCATTCAAGCTGATGAAGCTGGCTGGCGCCTACTGGCGAGGTGATTCTGACAATGAAATGTTGCAGCGCATCTATGGAACGGCTTGGCGCAACAAGAAAGAGCTCAATGCCTATTTGCATCGTCTGGAGGAGGCAGAGAAGCGTGATCACCGTAAAATCGGTAAAGCGCAGGATTTGTTTCACACCCAGGAAGAAGCGCCGGGCATGGTGTTCTGGCATGACAAGGGGTGGCAGATATATCTGGTGGTGCAGGATTATATTCGTAACAAGTTACGCCAGCACGGTTATCAGGAAGTACATACGCCCGAGATTATCGATCGCAGTCTGTGGGAGAAATCCGGTCACTGGGACAAGTTTGGTGACATGATTTTCACCACACATTCCGAGCATCGAGATTACGCCATCAAGCCCATGAATTGCCCGGCTCACGTGCAGATTTATAATCACGGATTGAAAAGTTATCGGGATTTGCCCCTGCGCCTGGCAGAATTTGGTTCCTGTCATCGCAACGAGCCTTCGGGTACCTTGCACGGATTGATGCGAGTGCGTAATTTTGTGCAGGATGATGCGCACATATTCTGTACTGAAGACCAGATCTTGTCCGAGGTTTCTGACTTTATTGACCTGCTGTTCGAAGTCTACAAGGATTTTGGCTTTGACGATGTGTTGATCAAGCTCTCCACCCGTCCCGAAAAACGGGTCGGTGCAGATGAATTGTGGGACAAGGCGGAGAAATCATTGGAAGATGCCCTTAATCACAAAGATCTGGACTGGGAATTGCAGCCGGGAGAGGGGGCGTTCTATGGTCCCAAGATTGAGTTCTCATTGAAAGACTGTTTGGAACGCGTCTGGCAGTTGGGAACAATTCAGCTCGATTTTTCCATGCCGGATCGCCTGGGGGCGCACTTTATCGCTGAAGACAACAGCAAGCAGGTGCCAGTCATGTTGCACCGGGCAATTCTGGGTTCTCTGGAGCGTTTTATTGGAATTCTCATCGAACATTATGCCGGTGCGCTACCGATTTGGTTAGCGCCCACACAGGCAGTTTTGATGAATATTACGGACAAACAGGCAGAATATGTCCACGAAGTAGCAGAAAAGCTGAAAAAACAGGGCATTCGAGTACAATTAGACTTGAGAAACGAGAAGATCGGCTTTAAAATCCGCGAGCACACATTACAACGCATTCCCTATTTGTTGGTCGTTGGTGATCGGGAAATGGAAAATGCGGCGGTTGCAGTGCGCAAACGCGGTGGCGAAGACCTCGGGGCAATGCCCATTGATGAGTTTGTCTCGCAGTTGCAACAAGATTTGAAACAACGTGTATGACAAGGTTGAAAACACCTTGATACGGAACCCAGTAATTTACAGAGGAATCTGACTATAGCTAAACAAGACAAAAGAAACCGCCTGAATGATGATATTACCGTACCCCAGGTCCGATTGATCGGTGTGGACGGTGAACAGGTGGGAATCGTTTCTATAGAAGAAGCTAAGGAGGCTGCCACTAAAGCCAGTTTGGATCTGGTGGAAATCGTGCCCAATGCTGAACCACCTGTTTGCCGAATCATGGATTATGGCAAGTTTGTGTTTGAAGCAAAGAAGCAGAAGCAGGCGGCCAAGAAAAAGCAGAAGCAGGTTCAGGTCAAGGAAATCAAATTCCGACCACGCACCGATTCTGGTGATTACAATATCAAATTGCGTAATCTGCGGCGCTTTCTGGAAAACGGTGACAAGGCAAAAGTCACTATGCGTTTCAGAGGACGGGAGCATGCTCACCGGGAGTTGGGTGCTGAGGTCCTCACCCGAATTGAAAAAGACCTGGAAGAGATTGCACAGGTTGAGCAGCGTCCGGCAATGGAAGGTCGCCAAATGGTTATGGTGCTGGGTCCGCGCAAGAAGTAAAGAATTTTATGGCTCTGGAAACAGAGTGATTCAACAGTGATCGGGCCAATGGGCATTGCCTTGGTCACTTGTATTTCATCCTAACTACAGGAGAGAAAAAATGCCAAAGATAAAGACCAATCGAGGTGCAGCCAAGCGTTTCAAGAAAACCGCTGGCGGCTTCAAACGAAACCAGTCTCATCGTCGTCATATTCTGACCAAGAAGAGCACCAAGCGTAAGCGTCATTTGCGTTCACCAGCCATGCTGCACAAGTCTGATGTGGCTGCCGCTCGTCGTATGATTCCATACGCCTGATTCTGATTTCGTTATAGGAGATTTAAGATGCCTCGAGTAAAACGTGGTGTAACGGCGCATAAGCGTCACAAGAAGGTTCTCAAGCAGGCCAAAGGTTATTACGGTGCGCGTAGCAAAGTCTATCGCGTTGCCAAACAGGCGGTTATCAAAGCTGGGCAATATGCCTATCGTGACCGTCGTCAAAAGAAACGTCAATTTCGTTCTTTGTGGATTCAGCGCATTAACGCGGCTGCACGCATGAATGATTTGTCCTATAGCCGTTTTATCAACGGTCTGAGCAAGGCGGGCATTGAAGTTGACCGCAAGATGCTGGCTGATATCGCTGTTCATGATATGCCTGCATTTAGCCAACTCGCAGAAAAGGCCAAAGCCGCTCTCGCGAGTTGATTGATTTGCCGCAATAGCGGCAGGTTGCAGACTGTCCGATAACATTGAGTATTCAGATGTCATCGGTGTAGCGAACGAGGGGAAAGGCCTTGCAGGTCTTTCCCTTTTTCTTTTTTTCGAGCCAGAAAATGGCTCACAAGGTACGGGTTCCATGGATCTCCAGCAACTAACTGAACAAGCACTGACGGCAGTGCAGGATGCTTCCGACTTACGCGCATTGGATGAGGTGCGTGTTGCTTATCTGGGTAAGAGCGGATTGTTTACCGAGCAGCTCAAGCAATTGGGCAAGCTTTCCAAGGAAGAACGCCCGAAAGCCGGGCAGGCAATCAACAAAGCCAAGCAATCGCTGCAAAAAGCAATCGAAGCCCGCAAGTCGGCACTGGAACAGGCGCTCCTGGAGGCGCGCTTGGCTGAGGAGCGCATCGATGTGACCTTGCCAGGGCGAGGTATGGATAGTGGTGGATTGCATCCCGTAACGCGAACTATGATGCGCATCCAGGAGATTTTTGCCAGCGGTGGATTTACCGTGGCTGAAGGACCTGAAATCGAAGATGATTATCACAACTTCGAAGCACTGAATATTCCAGCGCATCATCCTGCGCGGGCAATGCATGATACGTTCTACTTCGATGCCCATCGTTTGTTGCGTACTCATACCTCACCGGTTCAGGTACGGGTGATGAAGGATGCTGAACCTCCCTTTAAGGTCATCGCGCCGGGTCGTGTCTATCGTTGTGATTCTGATGTCACCCATACCCCCATGTTTCATCAAGTTGAAGGCTTTATGGTGGATGAGCATGTGACCTTTGCTGACCTGAAAGGTATTCTGCATAGCTTTCTCAAAGCTTTTTTCGAGAAAGATCTGAAAGTACGTTTTCGTCCCTCCTATTTTCCTTTCACCGAACCCTCTGCAGAAGTGGATATGGAATGTGTCATGTGTTCTGGGGAAGGCTGCCGGGTGTGCAGTCATACTGGCTGGCTGGAAGTCCTGGGCTGCGGCATGATCCACCCGGAAGTTTTCAGCCATGTGGGTATCGATACTGAAAAATACAGTGGTTATGCTTTTGGTATGGGCGTAGAACGTCTGACCATGCTGCGCTATGGCGTGAATGATCTGCGCTTGTTCTTTGAAAATGATTTGCGCTTCCTGCGCCAGTTCGCCTAAGGATTAAATACGATGCAATTTAGTGATGCCTGGTTAAGAGAATGGGTCAATCCTGACGTATCTGTCAATGAATTGGCAGATGCATTGAGTATGGCGGGATTGGAAGTCGATGGAGTAGAAGCTGCTGCCGCTGAGTTTACGGGTGTGGTCGTGGGAGAGGTGCTCAGTTGTGAGCGTCATCCGGATGCAGATAAACTTAGTGTTTGTAATGTCAATATTGGTGAAGCTGAGCCGGTACAGATTATTTGTGGCGCAAAAAATGTTGCCGCGGAAATGAAAGTGCCAGTGGCGACTGTCGGTGCAGTGTTGCCCGGTAACTTCAAAATCAAAAAAGCCAAACTTCGTGGGCAGGCTTCCCATGGCATGATTTGTTCTGCCTCGGAATTGGGGCTGGCAGAATCATCCGACGGTATTTTGCCGTTACCGGCTGATGCACCCGTTGGCAAGGATTTCCGACAATATCTGGCGTTGGATGACCATATTATCGATGTAGATCTGACTCCTGACCGTGGTGACTGCCTGAGTATTGCCGGCATTGCCCGGGATGTGGGGGTCATCTACAAACAACCGGTGAAAGATTGGGAAATCAAGCCTCTTCCCGCCACCGTTGATGCGCAGTTGACGGTAAACCTGGAGGCGGTAGAAGCTTGTCCACGTTATTGCTGTCGGGTTGTAAAGGGTATTGATCCCAAGGCAGAAACGCCTTTGTGGATGCAGGAAAAGCTCAGGCGTAGCGGTATTCGCGCCATCAGCCCGGTGGTGGACATTACCAACTATGTCATGCTGGAGCTTGGGCAGCCCATGCACGGATTCGATTTACATAAAATCGCCGGTAGCATCCACGTGCGCATGTCCCAGGGGGGAGAGAAACTTACTCTGCTCGACGGCAACGACGTCGAAACTCTGCCGGGAAGTCTGATGATTGCTGACGACGAAAAGCCCCTGGCATTGGCAGGCATCATGGGTGGTGACAGCTCAGCAGTGACTGATACCAGCGTGGATATTTTGTTGGAATCAGCATTTTTTGCGCCGATTTCCATTGCAGGAAAAGCCCGTGCCTATGGTCTGCACACCGATTCGTCCCATCGCTTTGAGCGGGGTGTCGATCCGGATTTGCAACGCGAGGCGCTGGAACGTGCTACAGATCTGCTGATTCATATTGCCGGGGGTGAAGCGGGCGCTGTTGTTGATGTCAGTGACGAGCAACATATGCCCCAAGCAGCCCGTATTCATTTGCGCCGGCATCAGATTCCCCGTATTCTGGGGGTTGATATCGATGATGCTCAGATCGAAGACATTCTGCAACGCCTGGGGATGCAGTTGCAGCCCCAAGGTGATGGCTGGCTTGTTTTGGCTCCCAGTTGGCGTTTCGATGTCGCCATAGAAGCTGATCTTATTGAAGAAATTGGTCGTATCTATGGTTATGCCAATATTCCCGAGAACCTCTCTTCTGCGCCAGTCAGTATCCAAAGCGTCGCCGAAGCAGAATTCAATCTGGCGCGTGCCAAGGCATTATTGGTCGATCGTGATTATCAGGAAGTGATCACCTACAGCTTTATCGCACCAGAAATAGCACAGTTGTTGTTGCCCGATGCCAAGCAGATTCGTCTGGCGAACCCCATCTCTGCAGATATGTCAGTGATGCGGGCAAGTTTGTGGCCGGGGCTGCTGAGTACCTTGCAGTATAATCTGGCACGCCAACAGGATCGCATCAGATTATTTGAATCGGGTCAGATTTTTCTCGGAAATGAGGATCAAATCGAGCAGCCGGAAATGCTGGGTGGGCTGATTTATGGAGAGCGGCTATCAAAAAAATGGAATAATTCTGCGGGAAAAGTCGACTTCTATGATGTCAAGGGAGATGTCGAGCTGTTGTTGCAACAAGTCGACAGCTTGGACGCGTTCCAGATACAGCCTGTTGAAGATGTAACTTTACATCCTGGGCAGGCAGCCGCTATATTGCGAGATGGGGAAGAAATTGGTCGTTTTGGTATGTTGCATCCGGCTCTGCAGGCAAAACTGGATATCTCTGGCAATGTTTTTCTGTTCCAGATCAAGTTATTCGGTTTGAGGGAAGGGCGTATTCCCGCCTATACTGCAGTATCCAAGTATCCTGCTATTCGCCGGGATCTGGCATTGCTGGTTAATGCCGATATTACCTGGGGTCAAGTGCGTGCTTGCGTGCAGGGAGCCGCTCCCGAAATCGTAAGAGATATACAGATATTTGATGTTTTTACCGGGGGGAATATAGACTCAGGTCTAAAAAGTCTTGCTTTAAGCTTGATTTTACAAGATTATTCTCACACACTAACAGATGAAGAAACAGAGCAGGCGGTCGAGACAGTGCTTCAGGCATTGTCTGATGAACTGGCTGCAAAACTGCGGGATTGAACAGAATGTCACTGACAAAGGCAAAAATGGCTGAAGCCCTGTTTGACGAATTGGGGCTGAACAAAAGAGAAGCAAAGGGACTTGTAGAGCTTTTTTTCGAAGAAATTCGAGGTGCTCTGGAAAACGGTCAGCAGGTTAAACTATCAGGTTTTGGGAATTTTGATTTGCGGGAGAAGAATTCTCGCCCTGGTCGAAATCCAAAAACTGGTGAAGAGATTCTGGTCAGTGCGAGACGGGTAGTGACCTTCCGTCCAGGACAAAAGCTGAAAGCAAGAGTGGAGACCTATGCTGGATCCGAATAGTAGCGCAATAGAACTGCCGCCCATTCCGGGCAAACGTTATTTTACCATTGGTGAAGTAAGTGAGCTGTGCCAGGTAAAACCCCATGTGCTACGTTATTGGGAACAAGAGTTTCCTCAATTGAAGCCAGTTAAACGACGGGGCAATCGCCGCTATTATCAGCGCCATGACGTAATCATGATTCGCCAGATTCGCAGTTTGCTCTATGAACAGGGTTTCACTATCGGTGGTGCCAGGCAGAAGCTGGATGGTGAAGACGCCCAGGACGACAAAAACCAGAGCCATCAAATTATTCGACAACTCCTGGCAGAGTTGGAAGAAGTTGCGCAGATTTTGAAATAAGCTGTCCAACAAGCTCTGAGATAGGTTTTTTTCTGCGTATTTCTTCCAGAAGTCTGGAAAATTCAATAACAACGATTTTTTGAGTAGCTTTGCTGCCAATAAAAATCGCTGAATCAATCATTATCCTCTTCGTTCCAACCTCTTTGCGCTTTCATATAGAACCACAACGCGAATAACACCACCAGAATGCCTGATGCTGTAAAAATAATAGCAATGGACCACAATGCCTGGAAGGAGCCGATAATGGCGTTATTAGGGGCTTGTTGTTTATACAGAATAGGAACCTGATCACCAGGTTTGTATTGCTCGGCACGACTGGTGACCTGAGAAACGAACTCGATCTCTTTTCCATCTTGAGTCGTGTATTTAACCTGGGGAAAGTATACCAAAGCTGATTTTTTTCCCACTTTGCTGGACGTCAGATAGGGTGCATTACGAATGACAACCCCATTTGCGGGAATCGATTCATCAACGATCTGTTTTGAACTACTCCAATGCTCGTAACCTTTGGCTAACAATACAGCCCCGATACACAACAAGATAAAAGGAACGATAAATCGAAACCAGCCCATAATAATATCCGAAATAAGTAGAGTAGTTGATGGCGTTATTCTACCGTATCTTGCGAAAGTATTGACAATTATGGCAGCTACGCCTAACATGCCCGCTCTTTACGGAGCGTAGCGCAGCTTGGTAGCGCACCACAATGGGGTTGTGGGGGTCGGAGGTTCGAATCCTCTCGCTCCGACCAATA
>CAYXOS010000121.1:7016-8599 GCA_964467115.1 uncultured Sedimenticola sp. | reverse complement strand
TTATTACCATCAGGCATAGAGATTCAATCAATCCTGGGAGGATTAGCACCGGATAACGATGAGGAAATGGCACCTGAACTGCAACAACAATTGCAGAAAACCTGGCACCACATTCAGCAGCAAATTCCTGGAACCCAGTTCAATTTTGATTTTTGGTCACAGTGTACGCCAAGACGTTCCACTTACCCTGCATGCAGAGCGGTGATCGCCACTCGCTTTCAGAATCCAGCACTTGAAACCAGCATGATTCTGGCAATACAACATGCATACTATCTTCAGGCGAAAAACCCTTCTAACACTTCCACCTTGATTGAATTGGCGACTGAGTTAGGCTTGGATCGTCCTCGCTTTATTGCCGATTTGAATTCTGCTCATACCTGCTCATCGTTGATGTCGGAGATCGAACAATGTCGATCCATGCAACTGACCAGCTTCCCTTCCCTGGCGCTGAAGACCAACGAAAAGATCTGGCATATACCTGTAAATTATCTCTCGCCAAACACCATGTTGAATCGTATTATTGATTTGGTATAAGCCAGATGCCAAACCACGCAAGGTGTTATAGATTCGCTCCTTCATCAAAACAATGCGTTTTCGGGGTATCTTTAAACATGATGCCTAAGCATGGGCATCCGCTGATGACAGACCTCGATCAAACAGTCGCGTATATCATCCAATGGAACATCAATATGGGCATATTCTTGTTGCTGAAGTTTGTTGATACTTTGCGCCAAGCCATCAGGTGAATCATACCGGCTTTGCCAACGACATAACCAATCCGCCAAGGTTATATTCCTTGGCCAACCCTCTGCCTGGGCTATATCCGCCAGCCCCAGCCTGATCTCTTCGTTGCTAGTGGCGCACAGGAATTGATACATCCCTGCTTTGTACAACTTATACACAGAATACCTGTGAGACAGCCATCGCCAACCCCTGGCAATGAAAAATACACCAATAAATACTGCCACAGCAAATGTGATATACGCCATCCAGGGACTGACCGCGATATACCAGCCTAACGAGTCAGTGGTAGACCTTATCTTGCCACTGGAAGTATCAAAATATTGCCTTCTTACGGAGGGCATTGACACAAATCCGGTTTGCTTTGGACGAAATGAAATCTGATAAACCCGTTCTGTGAATTCTGATGTCGTCGCTGCTATTTCATGGATCAAATCTGATGAATAAAAAGCCATGGCTTCACTACTGCGAATCTGACGCAAAATTTGGGAAGCTGCCAATTCCATATTTCCCTCAGCCCGAATACGCAAAAATAACGTTTGAGGTTCATCGGTCAGCAGAAACCAATCGTGAGGAAGCTTGTACTCAAGTGCAACATAGCCGACAGGCATGGTTGGCGGGATGAACAATGGCAACCCTCGTACATTCAGGTGTATTTCCGGCAATACAAATCGATGAGTGGTCACACCATCCCGCTGGTACTTTACCAGTGGCAATTGCAGAACTGATACACCAGGCAGCTGTGGATATATTTTCCAACGCAAGTTGTACACCCTTTGTTCCACACCTTCTATTTGTCGCGTTTCCGTGTTCATGGGCAGCTGAATCAATCGGATCCTTTC
>CAYXOS010000121.1:0-6916 GCA_964467115.1 uncultured Sedimenticola sp. | reverse complement strand
CGCCGAGGATACAGACGGATACGCCAACGCTGCCCTTTCTCCTGTTCATCTTGTATGACATCCCAGGGCGTTGTTACCAGGAAATCCTGGTTCAGAACAGCGAAGTCAATACTGTCCAGAGAAGGCGCTGATTTCGACGACTGCAACCGAACTTCAACAGGCTTGCCATATTCATGGGGTGATGATTTTACCGAAACAGAAAATAGTTCTGTTGAAGCATGAATGGCATTGGAAAAAGCTGCTCCCAATACCAATATCCAAACATACTTTGCTATACCTACCAAGGAAGAATACCTGGCACAGTTTCTGGAACATCCCTCGGTGCAGGAATCTTTTCTTCCCCTTCAAAAATTCGCTTCCAAACAATGCTTTCATCTACTCTCAGGGAGTCTACTTCCATTAACACGGCTGATGCTGAGGTCTTGGCATATTGCCAACTACTGTCATCATATTTGATCACTTCCCTGACAATGGGCTGAGAATAATAGATATCCTGTCCCAAGGTACCTGACTCCTTTGCTTGTGCCGATCTCGATACTTCTTGCTCTGTTTGTAGCATGAGTTCTTCATCCATATGCAGGCTTGCGTTTTTCACCTCTCGATTTTTTTCCACTCTACCCGAACGAGGGCCACGACCAGAACCATCAGACATGGAAAGGCGTTCTTCTTCGGCACTTTTTTGTAACTTTATAGACAAAGCCAGATTCAACACAGCACCCCGGTATTGGGAATCATAACGAAGCACCTCCTTGTACAGTGAAATCGCATCATCATATCTGTGCAACTGGTAGTAGCTGTCTGCAAGATTGAAAATCGCATGGGCACGCTGTTGATCATTGTCTGCTTTCAACACTGCCTGGGTAAAAGCCTCTATGGCTGAAACATAATCCCCCAATCGATATGCACTACTCCCTTCTCCCATCCGTCCCACATAACCACTTAGACGGGAATAAATTTGCTTGGCATCAACATAAGACTGATTGCTATAGGCCTCGTAAGCTCGCCTTTGCTGATCTTCGGTTTGTCCCGCCTGTGCTGGGGAGATACTGACAACACTGCTGAAGAGCGGAATAATCAGCCCATAACCCAAGAGCATAGCCAAGGCTTTTCTATTGACATGCACATAAACCAACAACAATAGCGCTACACCAGGGACAAGAAACCATCCATACAACTCCCGCCAGATAATATCCGTCGCTTTTTCTGATGCTGAACTATTTGAGTATAGAAGCTTGATATTGCTGTCATACAGTTCCCGCCATTCAGCATGATTTGCAGATACCCTTGCATAAGCACCATTTCCCAATACAGCAATACGTTGCAGTCGTGCCTCATGTAGGCGGGACACCACCGCTCTACCCCGGTGGGTTAACCATCCGCCCTGGGGCGAGAAAACGCCAGCCCCCTCGGTTGTTCCAACACCCAAGGTATAGACAACAATCCCTTGTTGAGCCAAGTCCACAGCCGCAGCATTCAGGTTTGCTACGGCATTGTCACTTTGCTCAGCAACTTCACCATCGGTCACCAGCAACAACGCTCTAGCCCCGTCACCCGGTTGAAACTGGTCCATGGCAAAGCGCAAAGCCTTGGATGGGTTTGAGCCCTCAGTTGGTAACAAACCATGATGTACCAATGCCAGATCATGCTTCAACACTGACTTGTCAGATGTCAATGGCGTCATCAAGTGAGGAGCCGCTGCAAAGAGAATCAAACCCAGGCGCTCATTCTCTACCCGGTCAATCAGCTTTTCTATAGCCAGTTTGGCGCTTTCCATGCGACTGGGTAACACATCTTTTGAATTCATGGATCTCGACACATCGACAACAACAAGAAGCTGGGTTTCCCTGGCGCCACTATCCGCATAGCGACTGTCCATGACCCGCGGCCCAGCCATTGCCGCTGCAATAAACCCCCATGCCAAGATAAAAGCAACATGACGCCACAGCTGTTTGAGCTTCAGTCGGTGCGCCAATGGTGAGGTAGTCCAGGGATACAGATGTGGATCTGAATATCCTTTTTCATTCACCCGCGACAAAATACCTTGCCATGTCCACAGTACCCAGGGATAAAGAAACAACCATCCCCACAAAGGTTGGCGCCAATCAAGTTGCAGCAAATCACCCATGAAGCTTCTCACGCAATCCCGCCCCCGCCTGTAGCAGTATCAATAACAACACGGCTGCCAACAAAGGCCAATGATAAAGGGAGACCTTAGTGTATCGAGGCTCGGGAGATACCTTTCGACGTTCGCTCATTTGAATTTCCCCAATGGCATGCTGCAAGCTATTGACACTATCAGCCCAGTAAAATTTTCCACCTCCTTTTTCAGCAATATCTTCCAACAACGAAAAATTTGTCGGTTGATAGATCAAATCTGAAGAAGTGTTTTCCTGGGCTTTGTAACTCGATGTGCCAATGCCGATGGTATATAGACGAAAGTTATTTTTATGGAGATAATCTGCAACAGCAACCGGATCAATATTACGCCGGGAGCGATCCACATCTGTTAGCAGCACTAACACCGGTTTATCCGTCACTTTCTTGGCTTCAAGGCGTTGCAATTGTTTCAGGGTGTAGACCAGGGCTTTGCCGATATTTGTGCTGTTTCCCGTCAAAACAGCGGGACGCAATCGCTGTACCCGAGACTTCAGCAGCGCATAATCTGCGGTCAGTGGTACCAAGGTGTACGCTTCCTCAGAGAAGACAACGAGACTGATTCGATTGCCCTGTAAGCCGTCAATAAAGGTAGAAAGCACGCTTTTGAGCACTGCCATTCGTTCAACACGCTGATCGGCAACCTGGTAGTCTCGAAGAACCATGCTGATAGAGGTATCAACGATGAGAACTGTATCCCGATATTCCGGTGGCGCTGGCAATTGATGCCCATGAACATAGGGATGCGCCAACGCCAACTGAAACAGCAGCAGCAACAAGGAATAGCCAAGAAATGTCGGAAACACGGCAACAGTAGTACGCTTTTCATCTTGCCGATGCTGAAGCTGCCGCAATATTTTCTGGCGTGGATGGCGATATACACGACTTGCAATATACCCTGGCCAGGTGGTCAGTGGCGCCAGCATTCCTCTTCGCAACATGAGCAAACATAGCAACACCGACACCAACCATCCCCATAACCAGGCTGGATATTCAAAATAAATACTATCGACAATGCTCATCAAGGACGCTGGCATCAGTCAGTTATTCCCTTGTATCGAGCCAAGCTGATGTCTCGACAAGCAATACAGTTAGTTGATCTCTTGAAACCTTTTTTGATCCATAGCAGTATTCGTCAAGTCTTCCAAGGTAGTCCTGCCATGATTGTTGTTTGAATCTGGTGCTCAAATCAACTTGCTCAATGGCAAAACCCAGACAAAGACACTGCTTGAGTTGGCTGGAAATTTCCCGGCCATCAATAGCAGAAGCTCCCTGCAACATGGATTTCATTTTTCGTAAACATCGTTTTGCCTTGAACCGAGGATTGAAATAGAAATAGAGCCCCACAATGGCTGACAACAGCAAAACACTGATCAGCAGCATATATATCCAAGGGTCGACAACTTCCATGGGCATCTGAGGTGGGTATATATCCACCCATGAATAATTATCCTCCCGGGAAGCTGGCATATACTTTTCCAATACTGGTTTCTACATCATCTTGCGTACTCAAGGTAGTGAAGGCCACTTCGCTACCTCTAAAGAGTTCCGCCAACAATGACTGATGTTTCTCCACAGCCACGGCGTATTGCTGCGCTTGCATCTTGTCTCCACCATTAATACTTTTATACCCCCCAGAGCCGCCGTCATTAATCAAATAACGTCCTACCTTTGGCAAGTGTTGTTCAATGGGATCCAAAATTTGGATTGCATGCAATAAATGTCTCTCAGATAACTGGCACATCAATGGGCCAATTGCTGGTTCCATATCCAGAAAATCGCTCAGTAACATCACGAAGCATCCAGAGGGTAGCTGCTGAAGAAGCAAATACAAGATTTGTTCAATGCCAGGCTGATCCCGCTCAAAATCGATTGGTGGACAGGCGGAGATCATAGTATTGATTAAATTCTGTATGGAAACAGGATCTACAGCGGGATCAAGCCATTCAATTGTTTCATCCAACATCACAGCTCCGACAGCCAAAGAGGATTGTTGCGCCAGATAAACACAGCATGTAGCAATTTTGGCTGCCAGCTCGATCTTCAACTGACGGCGGGTTCCAAAGCGCATACTCCCTCGTCTGTCCAACAACACAAAAACTTGTGGACGACGTTCTTCGTTGAATACTTTGGTATGCAGACTTCCATTGCGCGCATACAAATGCCAATTCAATGTTCTTACATCATCCCCTGCCTGATAAACCCTGTTTTCTTCAAAATCAAACCCGCGTCCACGAAACCTGGCGGGGGTTTCGCCGAGTAAAGACTGACTGGCAACACGGGAAAAATCCCCGAACAAGGGCGGCAAGGTCTGAACATACTCAGCCAATTCTCTGACTTCAGACGCATCCAGCAACTTTTTTTCAGGCGACTTTTCCGTATACGGCATCCAAACCGTCAATTGCCGCAATAGCCGTTGAATATTTTGAGAAAACTGCATCATCAGGGAATGGGGATCACGCCCAAAATGCCTTCAATCAAATCATCCACACCGATCTGCCGACTCTTTGCGCCAAAGCTGGGGACAATACGATGGCGCAATACATCACCAGCAATCTCCATCACATCATCTGGAATGACATATTCTCTGCCCTGCAAATAGGCATGTGCACAGGCCGCTCGCACCATCCCCAAGGTTGCGCGTGGAGAGGCACCAAAACTGATGGCATCCTGCCAGTCCGGGATCCACTTCCCAAGATCACGGGTAGCATTGACGATACTGACGACATAACGTTGCAAGGATGCTTCGATATGAATTTCTGCGACTTCTTTTCGTGCCTTCAATACCGTTGCAGGGCTCAAGCGCGTGTCCAAGGTTTTTACTTCTTGATTGAAATGGCGCTGTCTGTCCATCTCGAGAATCTGAAACTCCTGCTCTTCACTTGGGTAATCAATAATGACATGCAGTAAAAACCGATCCAACTGGGCTTCCGGCAAGGGGTAAGTTCCTGATTGCTCCAATGGATTCTGAGTTGCCAGAACAATAAACAGATCAGGCAATACATGGCTTTTCCCAGAAATCGTAACCTGTTGTTCCTCCATCGCCTCGAGCAAAGCAGATTGAACTTTTGGAGGCGATCGATTTATCTCGTCTGCGAGAATGATTTCATTGAACAATGGGCCTTGAATAAAATGAAACTCCCCGGTTTTTGGATTGAAAACATCACCGCCGGTCACATCAGCAGGCATGAGATCTGGCGTAAATTGAATACGCTGAAAATGCGCATGTATCCCCGCTGCCAATGCTTTAACCGCCGTAGTCTTTGCCAATCCTGGAGGGCTTTCCAATAACACATGCCCCCCGGTCAACACGGCAATCATCAAGCGGTCAAGCAAACGTGATTGTCCAATGATGGTTTTTTCAAGATGTTGGCGTAAAGATAAATACTCTGATTGGGTCTGCATATCGAGGGGCTCTGATATATTCTGTACAAAGCAGATTATGCCTGAAATATTGGGGAACAAGACGGAGTTTTCCAGGTTACCCTCTGTTGCGAATATGTCGCTACTACTGGCAAGAACCTCAAATCATCTATGCCAAGAACGATTTGATAGAAGCGTCCTGTATTGATTTGCCTTATAATTCTCATCATGATTCAAACAGAAACAATTTTACGCGCCCTGGCCGATGGCACACGCCTGCGCGTCATCAACCTGCTGCTGGTAGAAAAAGAGCTTTGCGTCTGTGAACTAACCGAAGCTCTGGAAATGGTTCAGCCCAAGGTGTCCCGTCATCTGGCCATTTTGCGCGAAGCAGGGCTGGTGCTGGATCGCCGCGAAGGTCTGTGGATTCATTACCGCATTCACCCAGATCTGCCCGCCTGGGGGAATCAGTTGCTGGATGCTATTCACAAAGGCTGCCAGGGAAAACCTCCCTATGCAGGAGATCTCAAGCGCCTGACTCGAAAAAACCCCAAGGCTGCTGCATCCTGCGACTAAAAAAGCTGTCATCAATCTGTCATAATAGCCTGATATATTTGTTTGAGGTAATATACAAACAAACAGATCTTGCTTTATTAGAAAGGGACACAATATATGACCATCAGAGTAGGCATCAACGGCTTTGGCCGCATGGGGAAACTGGGCTTTCGCGCTGGCTGGGACAATCCGGCTTACGAAATCGTACACATCAATGAAATCAGAGGCGATGCACATTGCCATGCACATCTGCTGGAATTCGATTCGGTGCATGGGCACTGGAATCACAAAATTTCCGCCAGGGATGATGCCATCACTGTGGATGGCCGCGAAGTCGGATTCAGTAGCCTGGCAACCCCCACAGAGGTGGACTGGGCCAGCAAGGGCGTGGATCTGGTAATCGAGTGCTCGGGCAAATTCAAGACGGAAGAGGCTCTGCAGCCCTACTTCGACCAAGGCATCACGAAAGTTTTGGTATCCGCCCCCGTTCCCGACCCTGCCCTGAACATTGTCTATGGCGTGAATCATCAGCTGTACGATCCGACCACCCATCACATCGTCACCGCCGCCTCCTGCACCACCAACTGCCTTGCGCCGGTGGTGAAAGTCATGCACGAGAAGGTGGGCATAATGCGCGGCTGCATGACTACTATTCACGATATCACCAACACCCAAACCATCGTGGACAAGGGCCACAAGGATCTGCGCCGGGCACGCGCATGTGGTCAGTCACTGATACCCACCAGTACCGGCTCGGCCAAGGCCATCACCAAGATTTTTCCCGAACTAGAAGGCAAGCTCAACGGCCATGCCATTCGCGTGCCGCTGCTCAACGCTTCCCTGA
>CAYXOS010000120.1:3908-8637 GCA_964467115.1 uncultured Sedimenticola sp. | reverse complement strand
TCCTTCATTTTCAATGGCTTACAGCCATCGAAAATGGCGACGCATCCATGCGCCACACACAGGCTGTCGAAAAACGGTGTTTTTCAACAACCTGTAATTTTCGATGCCAACAGAATATACCCTTATAATAGTACAGACCAAACAAATCCATAAGGTATTTTTCATCGGGGTCGTATTCCCGAATAAAAACAGCCCTATCAACAGCAGTACAGAGCATGAATGAACTAAGTTCAAGGTTATCACAGGTACAAACGCAGATTAGGAGCTTCGCCCTGTCTTGTGACAGAGATCCTGATGATATTACCCTGGTTGCGGTGAGCAAAACCCGCCCTGCCTCAGATATACAACAGGCATTTGAAGCGGGTCAAAAAATCTTTGCCGAAAACTACCTTCAAGATGCATTACCAAAAATCCTTGCGCTCAAAGATTTCAGTATCGATTGGCATTTCATTGGCCGCATCCAGTCGAACAAAACCCGCCACATTGCCGAAAACTTTTCCTGGGTACATACCGTGGCAAGCTACAAGCATGGGCGTCGTCTCAGCGATCAGCGCCCTGCCAAACTTCCCCCCCTGAAGCTGTGCGTACAACTGAATCTGACCGGCGAACAAAGCAAAGCAGGCATTCATCAGCAAGAGTTGTTGCCATTGCTTGAAAAATTGGCTGATCTCCCTCATGTAGAAGTGAAAGGCCTAATGACCATGCCCCCTGCTGCTGCTTCCGTAGAACAGCAGCATCAGGTTTTTGGGGAGCTGAGGACAGTGATGCTCAACGCAATCGACAATGGTCATAAGCTGGACACCCTCTCCATGGGCATGTCCGGTGATATGCAAGCAGCAATTTGTGAAGGCGCTACAATGGTGCGTATCGGCACTGCAATTTTTGGAAAACGAACATGAACAACAATATTCTGGCATTCATTGGCGGCGGCAATATGGCAAGCGCCTTGATCAACGGTCTGATCGATGACGGCATCTCAGCAGAGAAGATCATCGTCGCCGAACCTAACGCCGACAGACGTAAACAACTGGCAACACAATTCGGGATACGCACGGTTGATAGCAATACAGAAGCCGCCAAACAAGCTGATATCTTGATACTGGCCGTAAAACCCCAGGTGCTAAAGCAAGTCGCAATGGATCTTGCCCCCGCATTGACTAATGCGCCTTTATGTTTGTCCATCGCTGCCGGTATACGACATGCCAGTCTGCAACGCTGGTTGGGAGAGGCGGTTCCCGTTATTCGGGTTATGCCCAATACCCCGGCAATGATCAACGCAGGCGCCAGTGGGTTGTTTGCACCATCCGACATGAGCACAGAACATCGCAATGCCGCCGAGCACATTATGCGCGCCACTGGCATTGCAGTCTGGCTTGACCAGGAAGAACAAATGGACGCCCTCACCGCCGTATCGGGTAGCGGCCCCGCCTATTTTTTCCTGTTCATGGAGGCCATGGAAAAAAGCGCAAAAGAGTTGGGACTGCCAGAGAAAACTGCCCATCTGCTGGTCTTACAAACTGCCTTGGGTGCTGCACGCATGGCATTGGAGAGCACCTCCAGCCTGGAGGACTTGCGCCGTAGCGTCACTTCCCCCGGCGGCACCACGGAGCAAGCGCTAAACAGTTTCAAACAGCAAGGACTGGAGCAAATGGTCAAGCACGCGCTCGATGCCGCCAACAATCGTTCCATAGAACTATCGGAATCACTGGGAGCAGATTGATGGGCACTGGCTACACCACAAACCCCCTGATTTTTATTCTGCAGTTTCTGTTTGAGGCCTATGTATTCATTATTCTATTGCGCTTCTTTTTACAACTGACTCACGCAGATTTTTATAACCCACTCTCCCAGTTCGTAGTCAAACTCAGCTCCCCGGTGCTGATCCCCATGCGGCGCATTATCCCCGGCATAGGCGGTATGGACGTCGCCGCTCTGGTCGTGGCATGGGCACTAAAAACCCTGGAACTACTCCTGGTGATGCTGATTTCAGGCAAAGGCATGTTATTGCTGTGGGCAATGCTGGCTGCCATCCCTGCCCTACTTGAGTTGTCACTCAACCTGTTCATGTATGCGCTAATCATTCAGGCAGTATTGAGTTGGCTCAACCCCGGCACCTACAATCCCGCCGCGGCATTGCTCAATACACTGACCACCCCCATCTTGCGTCCAGTACAACAACTTATTCCGCCGATCAGCGGAATCGATCTTTCACCTATGGTGGCAATTTTGGGAATAATGGTACTGAAAATGCTGATTCTTCCGCCCATGAACCAATTGGTTGTTAGTATTGCACTATGAATTGGTGTCGGGAAGATGGCAACGACTTGTTGTTATTCCTGAAAATTCAACCGCGATCCAGCAAGGATAGCTTTGGCGAAGTAATTGATGGAGTCAGAAAACTGCGCATCAAGGCACCTCCCGTCGATGGCAAAGCCAATGCCTATCTGGTGAAATACCTTGCTAAAGTTTTCAAGGTACCCAAAAGCCACATCAAAGTAGAAACAGGGCTTACGAGCCGAAACAAACGGGTCCGTATTCTAAATTGCAACCAGTGTCCTGCTTCCATTCAGAGTCCCTGAAGCAGCCAGCAGACACAAAAGAATCAAGCTCTTTTCTTCACCGCCCGTAGCTTGGGCTTTTCTTGTTTTTTCTCTTTCGGTGCATTGCCTTGCAAACTGACAATCACCTTTTGCAAGGTTGCCAACTGCGCCTGCTGTTGAGCGGTATCTTTCTTCAACGCCCTCAGCCTTGCCTTGACCGTGGCTCGAGAGCGACCCGCAAGCTTTAGATCTGCCAATTGCTGTGACAAAACACTGCGGTGCTCATGTACCTGAGCAGTCAGTGGGTCGAGGGCTGTTTCCAGCCAGTCTTTGGCGTCATTGTGCGCATTGCGGAAGGTTTGTTCCACCCGTCGAACAACAGTCTGGAAATAACGTTTGATGGCAAAATGTTTTTCCGTCAACGTGGTACGAGGACTCTTGCGAAAGATTTCTGCTTCCTGATAGATCAGATTCAACTCTACCTGATGGCTGATCAGGGAAAGCATCTTTGGGTCACCCAGTTTCATATCATGACGCACTTGAAAACGCCGATAGATCGTACGAATGAGTCGACGCATCTCTTGGGATTGGTTCCCCGATATTTCCATTTGCTGATTGATGTCATCAAACAAGGTCTTCATGGACTCCTTCAAACCAATGGTTGTCCAAGCACCTGACATGCGTTTCTTGGCGCGTGCAATGATCTGCTCCAGCATGGTAGGCGACAAGGCATCCAACAAAATTTTTCCATGGGCGGTGAAATCAGCCCGGGATTGTTTGTAGGCATTGATACTCGCCTGGTAGCGCGCCTTGTCCGCCTGAGCCTGTTTAAGCAAAGCATCGATTGCGTCCTCACTTTTTGAACTCAGGTCTTTCAATTCATCCGACTGCTTTTCCATTCGCTTCAGACGTGACGACACCAGCATCTGAATGCTGTCCAGGGAATTGCAAACCAGTTCAGTAGATTGCTCTACAATCAATGCTTGGCGATTGTGAATAAGGGTATCGGCAAGTTGTTTTTCCAGTTCTAGAATACCCGTTTTTTTCTCCAGCACGACATCATCCTTGACCCTGCTCAACAGCGCCTTCTGCGCAGATACTGCGAAAACCTGTTCTTTCCTTACTTCCAGGGTTTTGCCAACCTCCAAACACTGTCGATCAATGCTATTCTGGATATCTTCTTCTGTTCTCAGCTCATCCCACAGGGTGTCGGTTTTATTGAGTACGACAATAACGCCCAACTTCTGTTTCAAACCGGGCTGCTGCACCAGTTGCCGCCACATATCCAGATCAGATTGAGTGACTCCGGTATCAACCCCCAGCACGAACAAACGCGCCTGGGCATTGGGCAGGATTTCATAGGTCAGTTCCGGCTCGCTGCTGATCGCATTCAAGCCAGGGGTATCGAGAATGCGCAAACCTTGAGCAAGCAATGGGTGACGATAATTGAGATGGGCAAGACGCCATGCCGGAATGGAAACCAGTCCTTCCAGGTCATCGGTAACCGAGTCAGGCTCTGTCAACCCCATCTCCTCAGCCACTTCTCGTGACACCATTTTACTTTCTTTTATTTTCAGTAAATTGTTATGCAGATCCTGGCTGTCTTCAATATTGAGGGGGATATATTCCCAGCGTTCCGGCTGGGCCTGAAGATCGGTCAGGCTGGTTTCTTCCAGGCGGGTTTCAATCGGCAACAGACGCAAGTAAGGGTCTTCTGCTTCATCTTGAAAGATCTCTGTCGGACACATGGTGGTACGACCCGCATCCGTTGGTAGCAAACGGAATTCATGGTCCGCAAAAAACAGGGAGTTGATCAGTTCGGTTTTGCCCCGGGAAAACTCACCGACCACTGCAACAGTGACGTGGTTCTGGCGCAAGGTTACATTGGCATGTTGTAACGCCTTTTGCGCCTGGGAGGTAAACAATCCCTGCTTCTTCAACCATCCTTCCAGTTGCTCCATGGTATGTAGCTGCTTCAATTTCCAACGGCTAAATCCTTGCAACTGTCCTTCTAACTTGCTGATACCCATGCACTACCCCCTTTTTTTCATTTCGACAAATATACTCCCATGCCGGGGCAAGAATCAATTAAATTGAGGCATTTACCTCACTCGGGGCAAAAATGACATATATCAACATGCCCGTAGGGAACAATGTACTTCAACATTTTTTGAATCAGGAGGTACTAC
>CAYXOS010000120.1:0-3808 GCA_964467115.1 uncultured Sedimenticola sp. | reverse complement strand
AACATGCCCGTAGGGAACAATGTACTTCAACATTTTTTGAATCAGGAGGTACTACAGCCATTGATGGAGGTATTACGACAACAAGCTTATGTGTAGGAAATATCACTTTTGAATACAGCACCACCGTCATCGATTGCACCGATGGCGGTGGTAATTATCCATAGTCTGCCTGGTTTAGTGCCACTTGGCTCACAAACCAGATGTACAGGGCTGGAAGCATTGCGCAATTCCAGCCCTGATTTTTTCAACTTTCTTCGCGCATCTGCTCTTCTACGACCTTGTTCCGCGCTTCCACTTCTGCCTGGGTGCGAGCTTCCCAGATTTCGCGGCGCTCTTCGACACGCTTTTCCCAGACACCGGGCTTTTCAGGAATAATCTTTTCCCCAAACAGCGCCTGACGCATGAGCTTGTAGCCGAATTGCAGCAATGCTACGTCGTCTTTTTCTACCTGTTCATAGGTTTCTTCAGGAATATCATAACTGGCGCGGAATTTATCACTGAGCACGAAACGACGGAACATGTCAGTATTGTAAGATGCCATGAAAAACAACTGCAGACTCATTTCACTGGGCTTGCCCACACCAGGACCGGCAGATTTTTTCTTCAGAATCAGTTCATACCATTCCTGATTATAGAAATCGAATTCATCACAGCCCTGCTCTTTGCGATAATCTTCTACACTGATCTCACGATCTTCTTCGTGTCCTTTGCAATGCTCTTCCACCACCAGTGAATACTGGGTTTGGGGTTCGCTGGAATCTTTTTCCCGAATATTCAGCACTGCCAGGGGGTAGTAGCGACATACTGTAGGGCGATCTTCATATACGGTACAACCATTTTCCGGATCCAGGAAAAGGCAGGCGCCGCTTTCATCGGTCTTCATCTTCAACCCAGGCACTTGATCCTGATCCATGGGGTAAGGCATGGTGTGGGCATTGAGAAATTCCTCAGATGTCATCCCCAGGTGCTTTTTCAATCGCAACACATCGTAGGGAACCAAAGTAATATCGGATTTTTTGCAACAGGCATTGAAGCAGGAGATCCCTTTGTGGCAATTGAATTGCAGTTTGCTGTCAGGCCCCAGCACCGTAGGCAAGGTAGGGCTTTTGAAAGGAATATCAAATTTTTCGTCACTCATCTCGACTAACCTCAGCGCTGTTTGGATGCGCATTGTGTTCATGAAACCATCAAATCATTGTTCAAGACTGGCTTGATATCAATCAAAAACAATCATTTGGAAGCTTCCTTAAAGCAGCAAGGATAAACCCTGTCATGCAGAAAATAAAATCCGGACACCTTGCGGTGCCCGGATTTCCGTCTTCAGACTGTCAAATAAAACTTATTTGAACAGCTTGGACTTGTCCACCAAGTCTTTGTGGGCACGCTTAAAGCAAGTCCACTTCTTGGTTTCTTTGTCGTAAACGGAGTTTACGAAGCACTTCCAGTTTTCTTCATCAACGAAGTTCTTGTCCATGCGATAGTAGAAGCCAGGATAGCGGCTCTCTTCACGGAACTGGATGTGTTTCATGTGTGCTTCCGCTGTCAGGATGCGATGGTAGTTTTCCCAAGCACGCAGGAGCTCGTGGAGGTCCTTGGCACGCATTTTCAGGGAATCTTCCTTCAGCATTTCCAGCTTCTGCTCCGCCAGGTCGAGCATGTGCTCGTTGGTGGTGTAGTAGGTGGCAACACCAGCTACATACTCGTCCATGATCTTCTGCAGACGGAACTGCAGCATGCGAGGAGTGATGTAGTTAGGGTTAACGTCGATAGCGGTAGAGTAGTCCTTGTGCTCGAGGAAGTTACGAACAGGACGATAGATTTCTTCTACCAACTGGTCAACAGGGGTATCCAGCTCAGGTTTCCAGTCTTTGTTGTCCATGACAAACTTGACCATAGCCTTGGCAGCCATACGACCTTCAGCGTGAGAGCCTGAAGAGAATTTGTGACCAGAAGCACCAACACCATCACCTGCGGTGAACAGACCTTGTACAGTGGTCATGCCACGGTAGCCCCAGTTCCAACCGGAAGGCAGGTGCTCAGGGATACCATCGCCCAGCTCTTCAGTGGTAGGTGCGCCAACATCATCAGGACCAGAAACCCAGATACCACAACAACCGGAGTGTGAACCCAGGAGGTACGGTTCGGTAGGCATCAACTCAGAGTTTTTCTTCTCTGGCTCGATATTCTCACCCGCCCAGATACCACACTGACCGATACACATATCGAGGAAGTCTTCCCATGCTTCTGCTTCCAGGTGCTTAACTTCGCGAGGAGACAGAGTCTCACGCAGGTTAGCCAAAGCAGTAACAGTGTCCATCCAGATAGGACCGCGACCTTCCTTCATCTCTTTGAGCATCAGGTGGTTACGCAGACAGGATGCAGGTACAGCAGCCTGACCGTATGGAGGATAGTCGTCCAGCATCTCTTTGTTGCGAACCATGTACGGTTCGCCCACGCCATTGGTGGCCTGAGATTTGAACAGCAGGAACCACGCGCCAACAGGACCATAACCGTCTTTGAAACGGGTAGGTACGAAGCGGTTTTCCATCAGGGTCAACTCAGCACCGGCTTCAGCCGCCATGGAGTAAGTTGAACCTGAGTTCCATACAGGATACCAGGCACGACCTTGACCTTCACCAACAGAACGAGGACGGAAGATGTTTACACAACCACCAGCTACCAGCAGGCAAGCTTTGAATTTGTAAACAACTACTTTGTCTTCACGAGTTGAGAAGCCAACAGCACCGGCAACGCGGTTCTTGTCGTTAGCATCATTTACCAGCTTAACGATGAAGATACGCTCTTGGATGTTATCAACACCCAGGGCTTTCTTCGCTGCTTCAGCAACGATCCACTTATAGGATTCACCGTTAATCATGATCTGCCACTTACCAGAACGAACGGGAGTACCGCCGTCTTTCAGAGGAGTCATGCCTTTAGAACCGTCGAAACGCTCGCCGTTCTCGTCCAGTTTCCAAATGGGCAGACCCCATTCTTCGAACAGGTGAACAGACTCGTCAACCTGACGACCCAGGTCATATGCCAGGTCATCACGGGTGATACCCATCAGGTCGTTGGAAACCATACGGGCATAATCCGCAGGATCCTGCTCAGGACCAATATAGGTGTTGATTGCAGACAGACCCTGGGCAACAGCACCAGAACGATCCATAGCAGCCTTGTCAACCAGCTTGACGGAGATGTCAACGCCTTCTTTCTTAGCGGCTTCGACCCAAGGGCCAATTTCATATGCGGTACCGCAAGCAGCCATACCACCGCCGATGATGAGGATATCTACCTCTTCTTCGACTACATCGGGATTACCGAATTCAGCCATTTTATTTACCTCTAACTTTAAAGATTAAATTCTAAATGATCAGAATTATGGATTACTTGCAGATCAGCTCGCTGGGATCGCCAGCACGGTAGCCGTTTTGCTCGTTGTGGTTGAAGAAGTTGGAAGTGCCAATGTTGGCAATATCCGCTTCTGGCTTGTTACCATAAGGATCAATAGAACCTTCCGGAGTAGTCCGGATGGGGAACTTGAAACGCTTCATGGTGCCGTTACGGAACTTGATGGTCCACATAATGGAATCAGTACCACGCAAAGGCTGTACAGAAGCACCCAGAGGCACGATATCGGCATATGGACGTGCTTCGATAGCGTTCTGAGGGCAGATCTTGATGCAGGAATAACATTCCCAGCACTGATCAGGCTCTTGGTTATAAGACTTCATCGCATGTCCGGTCGCTGAACCGTCCATATCGAGTTTCATGAGGTCGTGTGGGCAAATGTACATGCAAGCGG
>CAYXOS010000119.1:0-8659 GCA_964467115.1 uncultured Sedimenticola sp. | reverse complement strand
AGTTAAACATGATGAAAGTCAACTACCACTATTCTTTGTTCAAAACTGTGACAAATTCACGGTTTTTAATATTCATGAAGCCGCGTTGAACGATTTGCATCCCCGCGTTTAAACCTGTGATTATTTCAATTTGATCATTTATTCGCATGCCACTGACGACGTCTTTTCGTTCAATTTGATTGTTATTGTTTATCAAATAGACATATTCGCTTTTTCTATCGGTACGCAGGGCAATAGCGGGAATCAACAGGCGGAGCTTCTGCTCGCCACTGATTGATATTCTGACCCGTTGTCCCGCCCGGGCATAAGTTGGTATTGTATTCAAACCAATTTCAACTGTTCCCAAGCGGCTTTGAGGGGACAAGGTTGGAAAAACACGCTGCAACTTGCCTTTGAGAATGCTCGCAGGCGATGTATCAAAATATATTTCAATTTTGCTGTTGAAATCGATGCTGTCGAGCAACGCTGGAGGAGCGGAAACCCGGGCGATCAAAGACTCAGGTGCCGCTATCGTAAGCAATTGGGTGTTCTTGGAAACCACATCTCCAGGTTCTACCAGCCTGCGTGTGACGATGCCGGAGAAAGGTGCCTTGATGGTGGTGTAGGAAAGGCGTGTGTTCAGTATTTCGAGTTCGACCCGGGCAAGCCGCAATGCGGTTTGCGCTTCAACCAAATCTTCTTCAGAAGCGGCGCGGGTTTTTTGCAGGCGTTCCAGGCGTTCTACTCGGCGGGCAGCCATGGACTCGGTTGCTTGGGCTTTTTTTAGCGCTTTCTTCAGTAGTTCGTTGTCCAATTGGACTAAAATATCGCCTTTTTTGATCTTGTCGCCTTCAAACCAGGGTAAGTGGGTGATACGCCCTTCTTCCTGTGTATATACACGTAGAAGTTGCCGATACACCAAAGTGCCTGTGCGCTCCCATTGACGGGCTATGGATTGTTCAGTTGCTGTCGCCGCTTCCACCAATACCGGTGATGCGGAGCGCTTTTTTTCTTGTTTGGGTGTTGTTGTATCGTTACTGCATGCGTTGAAAACAGTCAGCAATATCAGCAGGGGTAGTGTTTTCAGTAGACTCATGCCCAAGGAATCCCTGATTTATTCTGCACCAGGCAGGTGCTGCCAGAAATCTTCGGCAGTAAAGTGGCGTTCACTGCTATTGGCAAGAATTTCAAAGCTTCCGCTCCCTGTTTACCCACATGAACGAGTATGCCGGTTACGCAGGAGCAATAATCGGTCATGCCCCTCACCCAAATCCACACAGGTGACGAAGTTATCAGACAATTCAGTTGCGAGCGATAGGTTCATAAAGGGATATGAGCGTTCTCAATAATCGTAGTGTTTCACTTCTCGTTTGATGTTGCGCTGCATGACAATGGCTTCTGCCTTCCAATCCAATCCTTCCAGAAAAATTACTGGGTACAAGTCATTGAGGGCAAGCAGTCGTTCTCCATCTTCATCATTGAGGTATTGGCGAAACCAGCGTACGCCTTCCACCATCGCCATGATGTACATGCCATGCATGCATTGGTCGGAAGGTTCGAGAACAATGATGCAACCATCCGGGAATTCCGGTTCCATACTGTCTCCCAAAACCTGCAGTGCAAGGGGTTCTTTTGCGCTGCAATTGCTTAATTCATCCTGCGATTGTTCCACTTGATGGCTCCACTTTTGCTATCATGAATGGCTTGGGGGATCGGAAATCCCTGATTTATAACGAGTTAATTACGGCAGACAGTATAACATGGTTCATGCACAGGGGCAGACCCCACAAGTCCATAAAAATCGTCGGGATCTGCATAACTTGCGGAATATTCTGCCTTTTCTGTGGGAGTTTCGCGGGCGTGCATTGTTTGCATTGTCTTGCCTGGTGCTGTCCAAAGTGGCGAACGTGGGGGTGCCGCTGGTTCTGAAACATATTGTCGATGCCCTGGAAAACCGCCCTGGGCAGGTCTTGGTGTTGCCATTGAGCCTGCTTGTTGCTTATGGAGCGTTGAAGCTTTCTGCCAGTTTATTCAACGAGTTGCGTGATATCGTTTTTGCCAAGGTACGTTATCGAGCCATGCGGCGCCTGTCCACCCGGGTGCTGGAGCATTTACACAAACTTTCTCTACGCTTTCATCTTGAGCGTCAGACCGGGGGAATCAGCCGGGATCTGGAGCGTGGTACCCGCTCAGTTGCGCAAATTCTCAACTACATGGCGTTCAGCATTCTTCCTATATTGGTCGAGTTTGTGTTGGTTGGCAGTATTTTGTTCATCCAATATGATGTGGTTTTCATGTTGATCACATTTGGAACAGTGTTGGTCTATGGTTTGGTAACCGTTGCTATTACCGAGTGGCGCATGGATTTTCGCCACCATATGAATCAACTTGATTCAGAAGCCAACTCTCAGGCGATGGACAGCCTGATCAACTACGAAACCGTCAAGTATTTTGGCAATGAAAAGCTGGAAATCAGGCGTTTCGATGAGAAGCTCAGCGCCTGGGAGCGCTGGGCGGTAAAAAGTCAGACTTCCATGTCAATGCTGAATTTTGCCCAAGGGGCGGTGATTGCTTTGGGTGTGACCCTGGTAATGATTTTCGCCGCTCAGGAAGTCACCAATGGCGAGATGAGTATTGGCGATTTGGTGTTGGTCAATGCATTTTTATTGCAGTTGTTTATCCCCCTGGGTTTTTTGGGCATTGTCTACCGGCAAATAAAATATGCCCTGGCGGATATGGATCTGGTTTTCAAATTACTGGAACTAGAGCCCGAGATCCAGGACGCAAAAGACGCTGTTCCTCTGGTGGCGAGCGCTGGAAAACTGCGTTTTTCCCACGTGGATTTTTCCTATCAAGCAGAACGCAAAATATTGCGGAATGTGGATTTTGAAGTGCCGCCAGGAAAGAAACTTGCCATCGTCGGACACAGTGGTGCGGGCAAATCCACCATCGCCAGATTGTTGTACCGTTTCTACGATGTCAGTGCAGGAAGCATCAGTATCGATGATCAGGATATTCGCCAGGTTACCCAGGAGAGTTTACGTGCAGCCATTGGTATCGTACCCCAGGATACGGTGCTTTTTAATGACAGCATTTACTACAATATTGCTTATGGGAGAACCTCTGCGTCTCGTGAAGAGGTTGAACAGGCGGCAGAAATGGCACATATCCGCCACTTCATCGAAAGCCTTCCTGATGGTTGGGATACCCGGGTAGGAGAACGTGGATTGAAACTTTCCGGGGGAGAAAAACAGCGGGTAGCCATTGCCAGAGCCATGCTCAAACAACCCCAGGTTCTGGTCTTCGATGAAGCCACTTCTTCCCTGGATAGTAAGACGGAACAGGCAATTCAGGAGACCCTGGGACAGGTTGCAGCGGATCGCACCACCCTGGTGATCGCGCATCGACTTTCCACCGTGGTGGATGCAGATGAGATTCTGGTCATGGACAAAGGGAAGATCTGTGAAAGAGGGACTCATCAGCACTTGCTGTCGATACAAGGCATGTATGCAGAAATGTGGGATTTACAGCAAAAAAAACGGGCTGAGGGTGGCTCAGCCCGCGCCAAGCAGGAGCTTCGATGAAAAAGGGTCGTCTTGAATGGTTGGCTTCAGGACTTATTGGTTACAGGTTCCACACCAGATGTCGGTAAGTTTGCTGCTATGGAGGATTTTGCTTAGCTGGCAAGGCAGGCAATGCCAGATGGCATTGATGACGCCGATGACAACGCCGACCGAAATCATGCCGATGAAAACCTGGTCTATCCAGTCTCTGAGCATGACGCCTTCCAAGCCATACATCATGTAAGTGACGATGGAAAAAATCAGCGCTGACATTAATCCAATTAAAATAGGTATCATGGTTTGTTACCTCATATAAAACATATGGTTTAACATATTACAGTTTTCTAATACATGGGCATTGATAATTCGCAATCAAGAGCAGGCAGCAAATTAACCGGTGTTTATCTGGTTGGGGGCGCTGTTCGCGATAAATTACTGAATTTACCGGTAGTTGACCGCGACTGGGTGGTTGTGGGCGCGACAAAAGAAATGATGCTGGAGCGAGGTTTCAAGCCTGTTTTGGGAGATTTTCCCGTTTTTCTGCATCCTGAAACGGGTGAAGAATATGCCCTGGCGCGGCGAGAGATAAAAACGGCGCCTGGCTACCATGGTTTTCAGGTCGAATATGGGACGGATGTCACCCTGGAACAAGATCTGGCGCGACGTGATCTGACCATCAATGCCATGGCTGAAGATGAATTCGGCACAATAATCGATCCGTATCATGGTCAACAGGATTTGCAACACGGACTGTTGCGTCATGTGACCCCTGCCTTTGTTGAAGACCCTGTGCGTGTATTGCGTGTGGCGCGTTTTGCGGCGCGTCTTGGGGGCTGGGGGTTTCATGTTGCCCACGGTACACATGGCTTGATGAAAAAAATGGCGGCCTCAGGTGAGCTGAATAGTTTGCCGGGACAAAGAATCTGGAAGGAAATGAGCAGGGCATTGATGGATGCACAACCCTGGCGCTTTTTCGAGGTTCTGCACCGTTGTGGCGCGTTGGAACAATTGTTTCCCGTACTGGCGCAGGCGTTATCCGCATCCGCTGGGCATGGCAGTAGCGCAGAACAGCATCAACTGGAGGTTTTGCGTTTGGCGAGTAATCAAGGTCTGGAACTGCCTTTGCGCTTCGTCTGTGTCATGCAGTTTGCCGTGGAGGAAAACCATTCCGGAGAAGCATTGTGTCGGTTTTTGGGTGTTGGCAAGAAAATCACCAATTTGTTGCTGTTGTGGTTGCGCTTGCGTCCGCTGATCGTGAACATGAGTCAGAAACGTCCCGAAGGTTTCCATCAATTTTTTTCATTGGTTGATGGTCATTTGGCAGAGGTGGAAGCCCTGGCAGCCATTTGTCTGCCGGAGATTGCCCAACAGGGATTGCCGGTAATGAGAAAGGCAAAAGAAGCCATGCAATCCGTGGATGGGGCGCAGTTGCGGCAACAAGGTTGGCAGGGGAAAGCCCTGGGTGATGAGCTGAAACGTCGACAAATACAAGCCATTGCCGAGGTGCTGGGGTCCGAGCATGAAAATTGAAGATCGTGTGTTGGGGGTGCGGCAAGTGCTGCATTCCGCTGGTTTGTTGTTGCCCCTGTTTTTACTGATTTCGGCAGTAATATTGATTGTTGCAGTGCTGTTGTTGGGGTGGTACCAACATCGTCTGGATAACCTGCATGTGTTGGTATTGGCGTTTGCCTGCCTGTTGACCCTGTTTGGGCTGGGTATTTTCATGCTGCGCTTACGTCGTCAGTTGCTGCTACCCCTGGTTGCCCTGGAAGCCTCTGTATCCCAGGTGTCTCAAGGAGAGCCGGGAGCAACCTTGCCTGATCAAAACACCGGCGTGTTCAGCGGTATGGTGCAGGATATCGATAGCATCAGTGAAGAATTGATGGATCTGTATGAAGACATGGACAGTCGTATCGCTCGCCATACCACGCGACTGGCACAGAAAACGGCTTCTTTGAAAATTCTCTACGATGTGGCGGCGACCATCAACCAGGTGGAAGACCTGGATGAACTGTTGGTGCGTTTCCTGAGAGTATTGAAGGAAATGGTCAATGGTGTGGCAATCAGTGCGAAAGTAGTGCAATTGGGAGGGCGAATGCGTCTGGTAGGTGCCATTGATCTGAACGATCATCTCCAGCGTGAAGAAGAATTGCTACCTTTGGAAATTTGCCCTTGTGGAAAAGCCCTGTCTCCTGGGGATGTTCTTTGCCAGCATGAAGCATTCTATTGTGTTGAGCAACTGGGTAGAAAGATGTACTCCCCTCAGGAAGTCGAACTGATTACAGTGCCTCTGGAATATCAGGGGGATATTCTGGGGCAATATGATATCTATGTACAACGCCCCGGCGTATCTGACCGGGAAGATATTCTGGAATTACTGGAAACTGTTGGCAGTCACCTGGGAATGGCGGTTGCCAAACAGCGTTCGGATGAAAACGCCCATCGCCTGTCGATTTTTGAAGAACGGAATGCCCTGGCGCATGAACTGCACGATTCCCTGGCGCAAACCCTGGCGAGTCTGCGTTTTCAGATTCGTATGATGGAAGACAGTCTGCAGCAGTTGCCGGATAGCCAGTTGGTGTCCAATGATCTGGAGCGCATTCGCAATGGTGTGGATGAGGCGCATACCGAATTGCGGGAATTGCTCAACAGTTTCCGTGCTTCCATGGATGGCAGAGATCTGAGCTCGGCATTGGCAAAATTGGTGGAGCGGTTCAGCTCTGAAACCGGCATTGCCACCTATTTCCAGGAGGAAGGCAATCAACTCAAGCTGTCTTCCGCTGAAGAGATGCAAATGTTGCGCATCGTGCAGGAGTCTCTGGCAAACATACGCAAACATGCCCAGGCACAAACCGTGCGCGTGTTACTGACTTGTCGTGGTGGTCGCTATATCTTGCTGGTGGAAGATGATGGTGTGGGTTTTGAAGGCACCGCAAGAGATGGTCATCCCGGAGAACATATCGGTCTGTCGATCATGGAAGAACGTGCCAGACGTCTCGGTGGGCAACTGAAAATAGAAAGTGAAGCAGGCGAAGGCACGCGGGTAGAATTACTGTATACCCCTGAAGTGCGTTTGCGTGAGATTGATAAAAAGTGGGTGAGCTGATGCGAATACTGTTAATAGACGACCATGCCTTGTTTCGTATTGGTCTGCGGGAACTGCTGGAACGGCGTGGATTGGACGTACTGGATGCGGTGGGCGATTGCGAAGTCGGCATTGCCCGGGTGTTGGAAACCCAGCCGGATGTGGTGCTGCTGGATATGCGTATGCCCCAAATGACCGGGCTGGAAGTGCTGCAGATATTGCGTGAAAAGGGGCAGCAGATGCCCATCGTGATTCTTACCACGAGTCGGGTAGAAACTGATGTGATTGCGTCTTTGCAATGCGGTGCCCAAGGATATCTGTTAAAAGATATGGAACCGGACGACCTGATCAGTTCTTTGAACGATATTGTCGCCGGTCAGACTGTGGTGGCAAATGAATTGACCATGGTGTTGGCGAAAGCGGTGCGCGGTGACGAGCCACAAACCAGCCACACGGTTATGGATACCTTGACACCGAGAGAACAGGAAATACTGTGCCTTCTGGCAGAAGGGCAGAGCAACAAGGTCATTGCCAATAACCTGGGGATTACCGATGGCACGGTAAAACTGCATGTCAAAGCGATATTGCGCAAACTGGATGTGCGTTCGCGGGTTGAAGCAGCAGTGATTGCCGTGGAACAACGGTTTTGTCAGAAACAACAATGAAAACTGCAGAGTGAGAACAAATGAAACGGTTTCTAGAGTTAATAAAAGATTGTTTACATAACGTCAAAGAACATATGCCCTGGGATTTGGAAGAACGATTGCAGAAAAATCCGGATATTTTGTTGGTAGATGTTCGTGAGCCTTACGAATACAAAGTAATGCATATCGAAGGTTCATTGTTGGTGCCTCGGGGAATTCTCGAATCCGCCTGTGAGTGGGATTATGAAGAAACTGAGCCAGAACTGGTGATGGCAAGAGATAGAGAAGTCGTCGTGGTTTGTCGTTCCGGGCAACGGAGTGTGCTGGCGGCGAACTCCCTTCAGGTTCTGGGATTCAAGAATGTTGCCTCATTGGAGACAGGTATTCGGGGCTGGAAAGATTATGATCTGCCCTTGGTCGATGGCGATGGCAAAGAAGTTGATCTTGACGATGCTGATGAGTATTTTACACCCAAAGTGCGTGAAGATCAGTTGCGCCCCAAAGATTGGGTAGACAGTTATTGAACCGAAGCTGTTTTGGCTTTGCTGGACGAAAGGAAGTAGCGCCATGCGTCGTAGTATGACAGGTGTTGTTACAGCGTTAATGCTGTGGATTGCTGTTGTTGCTTCAATGGCGCCCATGGCGCTTGTTTCCGCTGAAGTTCAATCATCAGCCACAGAGGCTGCAGATTTGGATGCAAAAGCCAAGCAACTGATTGTCGCTGGCAAATTTGCCCAAGCGTTGACCGTGATGCAATCCGCACAGCAACTGTCTCCCAATCAACAGCGTGCCCAGCGCATTGAGAGAATCAGTGCCTTTGTTGCCCTTCGATCACCTGCCTCTGCATCCGCTTCAGACGTAAACAAGCAACTACCCAGCGCCCCTAAGCTTGCTGCCAAACCGTCCCATTCAACAATGCCGCCATTGCCTCCTTTGGAGCCAAAACCCGTTGCCATCCCGCCATTGCCGGACTTTCAGGATCTGGGCGTTCTCGATGATTTTGTTGACACAGGCTCAATGACCACTACGTTGAATCTGCTGAAACAGTTGTATGGTGAACTGACCCCAGCACAAGAGGCAATGCTGGAAAAGCAATTTGCTCCGTATTACGAATATCCTGCCGATGAAGTCAAAAAATACTTCAAAGCCCTCAACAAACAATTGATCAAGCTGGTGGCATTGAAAACCCGTTTGTCGGTGGAAATGCAAGGGTATGGGAAAGCTGCAGCAGAAGCGCAAAATGCCCTGGTATTCAAAAGCGAAAAATATGCCCAGAAGGCTTCCCGGCACCTGTTACAACGACGCAGGCATATACTGGCAATTCAGCAACAACTGGCACAGGTCAATCATCACCTGAATCGTATTGGTTCTCCCCCCAATGCTTTGGA
>CAYXOS010000118.1:0-8797 GCA_964467115.1 uncultured Sedimenticola sp. | reverse complement strand
GTGTGAAAGGGATGTTGTCGCAGTAATCGACGTTGTTCCTTGGGGCGCAGGTAGTGGTTACTCATGGGGTAATCGCCGTATTCGATGCTCAAGAACCAAAAACCCAACAATAACCACAAAATAGATCCAATGGCATTCAGTCCCGGAATGACCATTAATATCAGTACGGGTATGGCGCGTACCAGGAAGTACCAGATCTTGCCCAGTTCAGCACTCACCGCAGGAATAATTTCAGCCCAAACACTGGTTGCGGTGTCTGGGGGTAACTGTCCTGTAAGGCTTTTTTCGACCTGGGCGGCCAGGATACCATTGAAAGGTGATGCGATTAGATTGGCGACCATGGTAAAGGTATAAAATGCTACCACCAGATAGGATAAGGCGAACAAAGGCCAAAGAATCCATTCCAGCACGCGCATCCAGCTATCCTGCGGAAGTATCCAATTGATAAATTCTTCGAAATAAATACTACCGATCCAGGCAGTAAGGCTGAAGATCAAAACATTGATAAACAGGGGGGCGAACACATAACGTCTCAGTCCTGGCTTGAACAATATCGCCAGACCACGAAAGGGCATGAAAAAACTATTGATGAGTGATGTCATTTATTTGGCAATGGTGCGTTTGAACCAACTCTTGAGCATGCGTTTTTCAATCTCAAGGGGACCTTTACTGCCGGTACGCATGCTACTGGCACTGGTAGAACGGCTTCTGAGCTTTTCATCACCTTGTTTCAATACATTTCCTGATTGATCCAGCAAACGGTAGCTGAAGACAATTTTCGCCGGATAAATATCCTTTACGACGCGAACATCCTGGTGCTGAGCGCGGGCACCGGTAAGTTTGACGTCGCCCGCAAGATCCACATCGGTAATCGTCATTTCCAGTTTTTGTCCATCTGGAAGAGAAGATGCCATGGTTTGGATGCTTTGCTCCAGTTCATTCAGTGTGGCCGCCATGAATTCTTCCTCACCGCCGTTGGATGATCTCAGATCGCTGTAATTTTCGGGGTTGGACCAGGTAACTAATGCTTTGCTGCTGGCATAAACACTGCCTGTCAACAGTATCAGCAAGGAAAGAGAAAAGAATAAGGTTTTCATCGTATGATCTCCAAGGACTTTATCGGCGAGGTGTTTCCACCAACTGGTTAATAAATATACACGTATTGCTATTGATCTGACCATACCGCGTACTCATTTTCACTCGGATCGAGAAAATGAAAGCGTCGTCCACCAGGAAAAGCGAATATCGGTTTACTGATGGTTCCGCCTGCATGTTCGATCTCGGACAAACTCTGTGCCAGATTTGCGCTGTAAAGCACGATAAGCGGTGCGCCCTTTGTGGTCGAAACGGTCAGTTCCGATTTGAAAAAACCGCCGTTGATCCCCGCGTCAGAAAATGCACAGTAGTCCGGGCCATAATCAACAAAACGCCAGCCAAACAGCCGGGTAAAAAATTCTTTGCTTGCGGAAATATTGGTGGTTGGAATTTCGATGTAATTGATTTGTCCTGATTGGGGATTCATTGATAGTGCTCCTTTGGGAGAATTTCCGTCAAAGATAGAGAAAAGCCAGAATGACGCCACCTAACAGCAATCGATATACGGCGAAAGGCATCATGCCAATACGTTCAATAAAACGCAGAAAGAAGTGGATGGTGGTGTAGGCAGCGGCGAATGACAGCAAAATTCCTATACCCAGGTCAGCCCAGTTTACGCTTGTTTCGGCAACAAACAAATCTTTGCCTACCCAGATTACTGAAGCCAGAATCGTAGGGATGGAAAGCAGAAAAGAGAAGCGAGAGGCAGCTTCCCGGGTATAGCCCAGCATCAATGCAGCAGCCATGGTGATTCCAGAACGAGAGGTGCCGGGGATGAGCGCCATGGCTTGTGCAATACCAATAAACAAAGCATGTTTGAGTGTCATGCGGGTAATGCTCAAATTGCGTTTTGAGGCGCGATCAGCCCACCATAATACAAGCCCTATGATGATGGTTGTGGTCGCAATGACTTGAGGGGCGCGCAACTCATGTTCCACCAGGTCTTTAATCAGTACACCGACCACCATCACGGGAAGGGTGGCGAGAATCACCGCCCACCCCAGGCGACTATTGGCAGTAGAAGCGCCAGAGGGGGTTATGGAGATAAACCAGTCATGCAGTATGAGCTGAATTTCCCGGCGAAAATACCAGACTACCGCCAACAAGGTTCCCAGATGCACGGCCAGATCAAAAGCCAAACCCTGATCTGAATAGCCAAAGACATAGGGTGCCAGAATCAGATGCGCAGAGCTGGATATGGGAAGAAACTCTGTGAAACCTTGAATCAAGGCCAGTAGAATGATTTGAAGCAGATCCATAGTGATTATCAAGTGCGAGAATTATTGAGCAAAGGCATCATACATTGATGTTTGGCTGTTTAGTAATTGCAGCATTGGCAATCGGCTGGTTCTTTCGACCGCAACTGCAGCAATATAGTTCTTTTCCGGGATAAAATGCTGGCAATGTACATCCTGGGGAGCGACGGGGGGTTTGAAGATGCCGCGACCCTGACATTTTTGCCGCGCTTCCATTGCGGTCCATTCATGGAAGAAGCTGGCTTGCTGTTCTGTTCTGTTCCCATGAACAAGTTGTTCGCATATTCCCCTTGGGAAGAGTCGTCTTGCAATTTTGTGAAGCTGCTTGTTGGGACGAATCTTTTCAATATCCACGCCAACGGCTGTGGTGTTGCTAATGGCCAACAGCCCCAGGTCATGGCTGTGAGAAAGATTGAAATGCAGGTTTGCTTCCAGCAGTTGGGGCTTGCCACCGGGGGCGATTGCAAACTTGAGTGCAGAGGCAGGCATGTTCAGGTACAGACCAAGAATATGGCGCACATGATAACGGGTGTTGAAATACTGTTTGGCAGTATTTCCATGCTTGAGAGTTTCAAGATGGGTTCTTTCGTTGTTGCTGAGTATCGAGACAAATTCGTTGTCGATTGGTTTTCCCAAGTCAAAACGCCATACATGAATATTACCTTCACCAAGCCTGGTGCTTATGTCAGGTGCTGGATCTGTCCAATTTTGCAATTGCATTATTGTGTGAAAGCTCAGTGGAGAATGACTGAATTGACCTGACAAGGAGTGTATCATTTCCGACTATGCAAAAAACCATCGTTTGTCGCCCATCATCGTCTTCTGAAAAGATTTTTCCCACAGAAATGCACCCGGTCTTGCAACGTGTGTATGCCAGTAGAGGAATAAATTCCCTGGACGAACTTGATCTGAACTTGAAAGCCTTGTTGCCCGTGTCGCTGATGACCGGCGCAGATCTGGCTGCAAAACTTATTCATGAGGCAATGCTTGCCCGGCAACGTATTTTGATCGTTGGTGATTTTGACTGTGATGGTGCAACCAGTACCGCTCTGAGCCTGTTGGCTCTGAATGCCTTGGGCGCTGAAAATATTGGGTATCTGGTGCCCAATCGCTTCGAATATGGTTACGGACTCACCCCCGAGATTGTTGAATTGGCACTATTGGACAAGCCGGATCTGATCATCACTGTTGACAATGGTGTATCCAGTGTTGAAGGTGTTGCCGCGGCAAATGCGGCAGGTATCAAGGTTATCGTCACCGATCATCATCTGCCTGGCGATACATTGCCAAATGCGGCGGCGATGGTGAATCCCAATTTGGCAGACAGCCAATTTCCAGCCAAATCCACCGCAGGGGTCGGCGTGATTTTTTATGTGATGCTGGCGCTGCGTTCCTTGCTACGGAACAGCGATGGGTTTGCGCATAGAATGGAACCCAATATGGCGGATTTTCTGGATTTACTGGCATTGGGGACAGTTGCAGATGTTGTTCCTCTGGAACACAACAACCGGATTTTGGTCAGTCAGGGATTGGCAAGGATTCGTGCCGGGCGCTGTCGCCCCGGTATTACCGCTTTACTGGAAGTGGCAGGGCGCAATCAGCAACGGGTTCAGGCATCTGATCTGGGGTTTGCTGTGGCACCACGGCTCAATGCTGCCGGACGATTGGATGACATGTCTATTGGTATAGAATGTCTGTTGGCCGAAGACCTGGAAACTGCCAGAGCGTTGGCATCGCAACTCGACAGCCTCAATCGGGAACGAAGGCAGATTGAAGATGAGATGAAAATCCAGGCAGATGGTTTTCTTCAGGATATTATGCTGAAAGAATCCGAGCTTCCTTTGGGTCTGTGTTTATATGACGAAAGTTGGCATCAGGGCGTGGTGGGTATTCTTGCCAGTCGCATCAAGGAACGTTATCACCGCCCAGTGATTGCATTTGCACCTGGGGAAGCCGGTGAAATAAAGGGGTCAGCGCGTTCTATTTCCGGTGTGCATATTCGTGATGTGCTGGATGAAGTGGCAGCAACCTGTCCCGGATTGATTTGCAAATTTGGGGGGCATGCCATGGCTGCTGGCCTGACCTTGGATGGAGAAAGACTGCAACAATTTGAAGAAGTGTTTGCTGCCGTATTGAGTCGACGGCTTGAAGAAAAAGATCTGCATGCTATTGTCGAGTCTGACGGAGAGATATGTGCCGAAGACCTGCATATGGAGCTGGCTCAAACCTTGGCAGATGCGGGGCCTTGGGGACAGGCGTTTCCAGAGCCGGTATTTCACGGTGATTTTCAGATCATTCAGCAACGTCTATTGCAGGGAAAGCACTGGAAACTGGTGGTACAGCCCCTGGATAGTGACCAGATTTTTGATGCAATTGGATTTAATCTGGCGTCTTTGTGGCCATTGCCTTTGCCAGATAAGCTACGCTTGGCGTATCAGCTCGATATCAATGAATTTCGTGGCAATACCAGCCTGCAACTGCGTATTGCCCATATGGAGAACCTATGAAAGAAGTGGATGAAGATGGATTGGTGATCCGTCCCAACAAGACGCAATTGAAGCGGGAGCTGGCTGAATTGCAAAAACTCGTGGTTGAGATTGTCAATCTGAGCGAAAGTGATCGTGCCAAGCTGGATCTGGATACCAAGTTCCTTGAAGGTGTTCAGCGGGTGTTGGCAATGAAAGCTTCCAGTGGTCGCAACCGTGAAATCAAATACCTCACCAAACGCTTGCAGCAGAGTGAAAACCTGGAAAATATTCGGCAGTGGTTTGAAACCAGAAACAGCAAGCACTCGGAGGAAAATCGTCACTTTCATGCGCTGGAAAAATGGCGTGATCGTCTTATTGAAGAGGGAGATGCCGCCTTTCAACAGTATCTTGAGGCGTATCCACAAACAGATCGGCAACAGATACGGACATTGATCCGCAATGCAGTCAAGGAAAAGACCTCTGGCAAGCCCGCAGGTGCGGGGAAGAAATTATTCCGCATGTTGCGGGAAAACTCAGTCTAACGGTAAATTTCATGAATACCCCATCCCGACCTGTTTTTCTGAATCTATTGCAGATCCGCCTGCCTGTAGCTGGCATTATCTCTATTGCACATCGTGCTGCCGGTGTGTTGTTGTTTTTGATGATTCCTTTTGTTGTCGCCATGTTGTCCCTGGCGCTTTCGGGAGAAGCAGGATTCCAGCAGATGCAGTTGTATTGGCAGCAACCCCTGTTGCGATTGATGGCATTTCTCGGGCTGTGGGCATTGCTGCATCATTTTCTGGCGGGTATCCGCTATTTGTTGATCGATGTGCACATTGGTGTACAGGCTCCCCATTACCGTCAAAGTGCCTGGTTGGTACTGCTGATGGCTCCTGTGTTGGCATTGCTGTTGCTATGGGGGCTGTTATGAGCCGCCAACTATCCGGTTTTCGTGCCTGGATGTGGCAGCGCGTTAGCGCCATATATCTGGCGGGTTTTATTGTCTACATACTGGTGGTACTGATTGTGGCGCCACCTGCCACCTACCAGGAACTCAAATCCTGGGTGGGGCATCTTGGAATGTGGTTGGCTACCGCACTGTTTTTCCTAGCACTGTTGCTCCATGCCTGGGTTGGTGTACGTGATGTGGTTCTCGACTACATTCATCCTCCAGGGTTGCGGCTGATGATGTTGGGGTTGGTCTTTTCCTTTCTCCTGGTTTGTGGATTCTGGGTTCTTTCTATTTTGATGGGCGTGTTATGACTCTGATACGAAGAAATTTCGATGTGCTCATCATTGGTGCAGGCGGCGCTGGTTTGAATGCTGCGGTGCAACTGGCGAAGGCGGATTTGAGGGTGGCGGTGGTGTCCAAGGTTTTTCCCACACGCTCACATACGGTGGCAGCACAGGGAGGAGTGAATGCGGCACTGGGAAATGTGGATGATGACAGTTGGCATTGGCATATGTTCGATACGGTCAAGGGCTCGGACTATCTCGGTGATCAGGATGCCATCGAATTCATGTGTCGGGAAGCCATTCCCACGGTATATGAACTGGAGCACAACGGTGTGCCGTTCTCTCGCCTGGAAAATGGTCGTATCTATCAACGTCCTTTTGGCGGACAAAGCCGTCATTTTGGCCAGGAACAGGCAACCCGAACCTGTGCCGCAGCAGATCGCACTGGGCATGCCATCCTGCATACCCTCTATCAGCAGAATCTGAAGGCGCGCAGCCATTTTTTTACCGAGTATTTTGCCATTGATCTTTTACAACACCAGGACGGTGGTGTAACCGGGGCGCTGGTTATGGATATTGCCACGGGTGAACCCATGATTCTCAATGCCAGGGCAACCCTGCTGGCAACAGGTGGCTGTGGGCAGGTGTTCCGTACCACCAGCAATGCGCACATCAATACCGGGGATGGTATGGCAATGGCGTTGCGGGCGGGTGTGCCACTGCAAGATATGGAGTTCTTTCAATTTCACCCAACCGGGGTTGCAGGCAGGGGCATGCTCATTACCGAAGCCTCCAGAGGCGAGGGTGGATATTTGATCAACAGTGAAGGCGAGCGTTTTATGGAGCGTTACGCGCCTACTGCCAAGGATCTGGCAAGTCGCGACGTGGTGGCAAGAGCCATTGTCACCGAAGTACGTGAAGGGCGTGGTTGCGGACCTGACAAAGATTATGTTTTGCTCAAGGTCGATCACTTGGGTGAAGAGGTTGTCGCCAAACGTTTGCCCGGTATCCGGGAAACCAGCAAGATATTCCTGGGAGTCGATCCCGCTTTCGAGCCCATACCGGTTTATCCCACAGCGCACTACGTCATGGGCGGCATTCCCTCAGATCGATTTGGACGGGTGGTGGCTCCGGTGCATCATGGAGAAGAAGTTATTCAAGGGTTGTACACGGCGGGAGAATGCGCCTGTGTGTCTGTACACGGAGCCAACCGGCTGGGTGGCAATTCCTTGCTGGATATTCTGGTGTTTGGACGCCTGTCGGGGCTGGATATTCTGGAATACCTGAATGAACATCCGCGACATCGCCTCACCGACAGTGCCAGTGAAGAGAAGGCGATGGCGCGATTCCAGCGCTTTGATGCGGAGGGAGAAGGTATTTCCGTTGCACAATTGCGTAGCGAACTGCGCAAGGTCATGGAAGATCATGCCGGTGTGTTCCGTACCCAGGAAGTGATGCAGGAAGGAGTGGAAAAGGTGGCAGACATCCGTCGCCGTTTACGTGATGTTCGGTTACAGGATAACAGTCGTACCTTCAACACCGCACGAATCGAAGCCTTTGAACTGGAAAATCTGATTGATGTGGGAATGTCGATTGTCGTGTCAGCATTGCATCGTCAAGAGAGTCGGGGTGCGCATTCACGGCCTGATTTTCCTGATCGAGATGACAAGAACTGGATGCGCCACAGCCTCTATTTTCTTGAAAATGATCGTCTGGATTACAAACCAGTGCGAACCAAGCCACTGAGTGTGGATAGTTTTCCACCCAAACCGAGGGTGTACTGATGCGTTTTGAAATCTATCGTTTCAATCCTGATGTCGATGATGAACCCTACATGCAGGCGTTCGAGGTGGAGGTGGTGCGTGGCATGATGCTGCGCGATGTGTTGCTGGAGATAAAGCGCCGGGATGAATCCTTTGCCTTCCGTCATTCGTGTGGCGAGGGTGTTTGTGGCTCGGATGGTGTGAATGTAAATGGCAAGAACCAGTTGGCCTGTATTACGCCAGTGGCAAACTACAATAAATCCCCGGTGGTTATCCGACCCTTTCCCGGACGCCCGGTGATTCGGGATTTGGTGGTGGATATGAGTGATTTCTACCGCCAGTATCAGGCGGTCGATCCCTGGCTCAAGCGCAAAGACCCTGTTCCAGAGCAAGAAACTCTGCAAAGCCCTGAACAACGCGCCCGCCTGGATGGCTTGTGGGAATGCATTCTGTGTGGATGCTGTTCTACGTCCTGTCCATCTTTTTGGTGGAATCCAGAAAAATTTCTTGGTCCCCAGGCATTGTTGTCATCCTGGCGTTTTCTTGCCGATAGTCGTGACCAGGCGGAAGATGAAAGGCTGGATAACCTGGATGGTCCCTACAAAATGTTTCGTTGCCACACCATTATGAACTGTGTGGATGCCTGTCCCAAGAACCTGAATCCTACTCAGGCTATTGGGCATATTCGCAATTTGATGCTGAAAAAATCGGTGTGAACCAGGCATTCCTAAAGAAGGAACGTCTGCAATGGCAGTGCAGGCGGGGTATGTTGGAACTGGACTATCTTTTTCGCCGATTCCTGGATCAACAGTATGACAACCAGTCAGAAGAAAACAAAAAGATTTTTCGTTCGCTTCTTGCTGAGACAGACCCACAACTTTTCCACTGGCTGATGACCGCTCCCGAGAGTGCTCCAGAGATCTATCAGCCTCTGTTGGATGCAATCCGGCGGGGTTGAAAAAGCTGTTTTGTCCAAAAC